>JACQHO010000041.1 GCA_016198945.1 Nitrospirota bacterium
CCGGGCAAGCGATTCCAGCGTTTTTCGGTCCAATCCTTCGCGCGGCGGGTCCAGCACAATGCGATCAAAAAGCCTCTTTTCCTTCACAACGGCTTCAACGGCCCGATCAACCGGCAAGGCCGTGAAGCGACAATTCGTCAGTCCCTGTTGCCGGGCGTTGTAATTCGCGTCCTCGACGGCCACCTCATTCTCGTCATACCCGACCAGCGTCGACGCCTCGCGGGCCAGGAAAATTCCGAGCGTCCCGATCCCGCAATAAAGCTCGAGCACCGACTCGCGGCCGGTCAGCCGCGCGAAGGTCCGAACCGTTTCGATCAACGCGAGGGTCTGTTCCCGATTCACCTGCGCGAAGGCGCGGTCGGCGATCCGGAACGGGATGTCCAGATATCGGTCCATGAGATAATCGCGTCCGCGGACCCATCGGCGGCCGGTGCGGCTGTAGTAGACCTGGCTGACGACATTCGGCAGGGCCTCTTCAAATTTTGTGAAGACCCGCTCGACACGGCCCGGAGGTTCATCCTCGGCGAAATAACGGGCCTGCAGTTCGCCGGTGCCCCGGGCCAGGTGAAGATGGATGTCGGTCAATGATGAAAGGCGGCTGTCCGGATCGGAGAAAATCGACCGAAGGGCGGCGAGCGCGTTGTTCAATGGAGAACCGGCGATGGGGCAGCTTTCGATCGGAACCAAACGGTGGGATTGGGCGGCATAATATCCGACGGCCGGTCCGTCTTTTGAAAGATCCGTCTTGAGTTGAATCCGCGTCCGGTACTCCAACGGATTCGCGGCGGGCAGGGGCGGGAGGATATCGGGATCGGTCTGTTTTCCGATCCTCCGGAGGTTTTCTCGAAGGGTCTCCGACTTGGCCCGGACCTGCGCCGGATAGGCGAGCTGCTGCCATTGACATCCGCCGCATTTTCCAAAGACCGGACAGGGCGGCGCGACGCGGTCGGGGGAGGGTTTTAGGACGGTCTGCAATTCCGCCGTGGCGTAGCCTTTTTTAACCGAGGTGACGCGGGCGCGTATCTCTTCGCCGGGGCAGACGCCGGGCACGAACACGACCCTTCCCTCCCATCGTCCGAGTCCGGCGCCGCCGTCCACCAGTTTTTCGATGGGGATGGATATGATTTGGCCGACGGTGAGGGGAGATGTCATTGAAAAGAAGGTCAATCCTGGCCGCTTTCCTGGATCCCCAGGAGTTTGATTTTCCGGTGAAGATGAGTCCGCTCGATCTTGAGATCGTCGGCCGTCTTGGAGATGTTCCAGCCGTTTTCCCTCAGCCGCTTTAGAATAAACTGCCTCTCGAAATCGGCGCGGGCCTCCCGGAGAGGACGAAAACCCGCTGTGTCGGCGGAAGAATTCGTTTCGACCGGGATCTGATCGGCGAGGGCATTGGCCACGTCGTCTTCCGTGATCAGCGTGTCGGGCGACATGATCACCAATCGTTCCACCAGATTCCGGAGTTCGCGGACGTTTCCGGGCCAGTCGTACCGCAGCAGGATCGCGATCGCCCCCTCCGTCATCGACTTGAGTTTCAACCCCTGCTCGGCCGACAGATCCTTGAGGAAGTGGCGGACCAGCAGCGGAATGTCCTCCTTCCGGTCGCGGAGCGGCGGGACATGGAGCGGGATGACGTTCAGCCGATAGAAAAGATCCTCCCGGAAGGCCCCCCGTTTGATCTCATCCTGAAGATTTTTGTTCGAGGCCGCGATGACGCGGGCGTCCACCTCGATCATCCGGGTTCCGCCCACGCGGTTGCATCGCTGCTCCTGAAGGACGCGCAGCACCTTGGCCTGGGTCGGAAGGCTCATATCGCCGATCTCGTCCAAAAACAGCGTCGCGTCGTGGGCCAGCTCAAACCGCCCCTGTTTCATCGCGGTGGCGCCGGTGAAGGCCCCCTTCTCATGGCCGAACAGTTCGCTCTCGATCAGCGGATCGGGAATGGCGGCGCAGTTGATCTCCACAAACGGCTCGCCCGCGCGGCCGCTATGAAAATGAATCGCACGGGCCACCAGCTCTTTTCCGGTTCCGTTCTCGCCCGAGATCAGGACGCGGCTGTTCGAGGCGCCGGCCGTCTTGACCATTTCCCGGAGCCGCCGGATGGACGGGCTCTCGCCCACCATCACGAAGCGGCGTTCGATCGTCTGCTTCAGGTTGAGATTTTCGGTTTCGAGCTGTTGCTGGTAGAGGGCGTGATGGACCAGCCGGGTGATCTTGTCCAACGAGAGGGGTTTTTCGATATAATCATACGCCCCCAGCTTGGTGGCCCGCACCGCCGTCTCGATCGAGCCGTGGCCGGACATCATCACGACCGGCAGGTCCGGATGGTCCTTCTTGATCCGGGTCAGCGTCTCGATCCCGTCCAGCCCCTGCATCCAGATATCCAGTAGGACGAGCGACGGCGGATCATCCTTGATGAGTTTCAAGGCGTCCGTCCCGTTCGTCGCGGTGGCCACCTGGTAGCCCTCGTCCTTCAACACGCTTGTGAGGGTGGTCAGAATGCCGGCTTCATCGTCAACAATCAAAATGGTTTTGGCCATGCGTGGGTCTCTCTAAGGCGCGGTTGATCCGTCGGCCGGTTCGCCGACGGGCAGTTCGATGACGACGGCGGTTCCCTCCGGTTCCCGGGGCGCGATCTGAATCTGTCCATTGTGGTCCTTGATGATCCGATGCACGATCGCCAGGCCAAGGCCGCTGCCGGTTTTCTTTCGCGAAAAGTGCGGCAGAAACAGCTTGTCCATGTCCTCCGGCTGGATGCCGACGCCGTCGTCCTCGACCGAGACCACGGCCTTCCGATGAGGCCGGTCAAACCGGGTGGTGATCTTCATCCGCCCGCGGCCGGACATCGCCTCGACCGCGTTCTCGAACAGATTCACAAAAACGCGCTTGAACTGTTCCCGGTCGATATTCAAAAGGGGCAGCGCGTCGTCGTAGGCAACGGTGAATTCCAGGTCCCGGTGCGCGGAGCGATATAATAGAATGACCTCCTGAAGGATCGCGTGGAGGTCATTGGGGGACGGCATCGGAGCCGGCAGTCGCGCAAAATTCGAGAATTCGTCCACGAGATGTTTCAGGCCGGCCACTTCGTTGATGATGGTGGCGGTGGATTCGTCTACGATGGCCTTGAAATCGCCCGACTGCTCGAAATATTTTTTCCGAAGCCGTTGGGCCGAGAGCTGAATGGGGGTCAGCGGGTTTTTGATCTCGTGGGCGATCCGCTGGGCCACCTCCTGCCAGGCCGCCGCCTTTTGGGCCGTGATGAGTTCGGACAGGTCTTCCACCACGATCACCAGTCCCACGTTGACGTCCTGATCGTCTTTCATGCGCGCCAGGCTTACGCCGAGCGTGAGCGGTTTTCCGGAGACGGACAGGTGCAATTCCCGCTCGATGCCGTCCATCTGCCGGTTTTCCATTTCATCCAGCAGTTGAAGGAGTGCGGTCAGGTTCAAGGCCTGAAAGGCGTCCCGCGCCAGCTTTCCGACGACTTCCCGGCCGTCGGTTCGAAAGATCTTCTCGGCCGAATGGTTGATCGTCGTGATCCGGCCCTGGCGGTCGAGCGAGACCACGCCCGTGGCGATGTTTTCCAGGACGGTTTCAATATAGGCCCGGCGGCGATCCATCTCAAGGTTGGACCGCCGCAGCGACTGGTTGGCCTCCTCCAGCTGGGTCTTGCTGACCCGGAGATCCTCCGTCATCTTGTTGAAGGAATGGACGACCAGGCCCAGCTCGTCCCGGGCGCGGACGTTGATCTTGAAATCCAGATTCCCCTGTGCGATCGCCTCGGTCCCCTCGGCCAGCTTCTGCAGAGGGACGGTGATGCTTTTTGCGAGATAGAATCCGAACCAGGTGGCCGAGAACAGGATCACCAGGGTGATCACGACGAACGACAGGATATAACTTTCCTTGATCGGATTTTTGAAGGCCTTGAGCTGTTTGTAGTCCTCGAACGATTTCGTGATCTCGTCCATTTTGGAGGCCAGCCCCTCCGGAATCAGGATGTCCACCATCAGGATCCCGACGACGGCGCCGGGTTCCGGGGCCTCGGAGGATGCATGGACGGGGACCAGCGCCCGGATCAGATTGCCGAGATCGGTGTCCGGTTTTTCGATCGACTCCTGTCCCGCAAACGCTTTTTTGAGCGCGTCCGATGACGGCGGGAGAAACACCCGCTCGGGAACGGCGGGGTCGAGCACGCGGAGCGGCCGGGAGCCGGCCGGAGCCGGATAGAACTCGACCCCCTGGAGCCGGTATTCCGACCGTCGGGTCTTCAGTCGGTCCAGAAGATCGGGACCCTTATCCGGGGCGAGGAGCGACTCCGCTTCGAGCTGACGGCCGATGATCCGGGAATAATACCGCGCGGTCTCCTCCTGTTCTTGATAGTAGAGCTGCGCGGTCTGGAGCGCGCTGTCCAGGGGCCGCTCCACCTGGATCGAGAACCAGTTCTCGACGCTGGAGATGACCTGTCCGCTTGCAACGACAAAGAGAAGGGTGGTCGGAATCAGGGCAAATCCGACGAAGGCGATGATCAACTTCCCGCGAAAACCGGCTCCGAGCGCTTTTTGGCGGCGTTCGAAGAAATGTTTGATCAGATTCCGGGACAGCAAAAGCCCCAGCAGAACCAACAGAATCAGGTTCAGCTCGAGCAGGGTCAGGACCAGGATGTTGCCCGGGAAAAAGGAGGGGGTTTCGATCTCGCGGAAATAGAGGATGGTCAGTGTGACGGTCAGGCCCAGCAAGCCGAGCGTGATCCAGACCGGACGCGCATGGCTCCGCTTCCGTTGTTCATCCACCGATGTCCGGGATTCTTGCGTCATCGTTCGCACCGCTACGGTGATTCCTCCAGCGCATAGAAGGGCGCTGTGTCGGCCCAGGGAGTGTCCAGTTCCAGCGCAGGGATGAAGAAAAGGATGTATTCCAGATAGAAAGGGACGTTGGTCGCGCGCATCTCGGCTTTGATGCTGACGTAATAGGTATGCCGGGCCTTCATGCGTTTTTTCAACGCTATCTTAACATGATCGATCCGGGAGATCAAATCGGCCATCTCTTCGAAGGATTCGACGGTCTTCTGGCTCGCCCGGTCGTCCATCCGGGTCGTGATCAGGTACTGTTTTTTTAAAACGTCGTATTTGATCGTGTGCTTGATCGTCTTGGAAGCGATCTCCTCATCGAACCAGCCCGGCTGACGTTTTTTCAGCAGGAGGGTGTAATAAAGGTCCTTCGGGATCCCGTTGTTGATGTCCTCCCGGATGTTCCGGCCGCGCCAGCGGATCAATTCGGCCGAGACGGCCAGTTCCTGGTTGCTCACCACGGAAGCGGTCAGCCGCGCGATTCGCTCATCGCCGGCCAGGGCGAGGGGCGCGCGTCCCAAACAGACAACCGCCATCCCCAACGATAATAGAAGATGAAAACCGCCGAATTTCCGCCGGGCCTTTTTGAGCCGACCCCTGATCATCGGCCGGCCTCTTGCAGCGTCTTCTGCCATTCCGACTGAAAGGTTTCGTACGGGACCATGAACTGATCTGCGAAGGCCGCGGGGAAGGTCTTCCGATTGCCGAGATCTTCCAAGAGTTGCCGGACGCGATACAGGTCGTATCGATCCACCAGCGCCCGGACGGCCGCCTCGCTTTCGGCATAGGCGAGCGAGGCCTGGGCATCGGACAGTCCCATGAAACTTCCGTGCAGACGGGCGAGAGGAACGAGCGGCGTTCCGGATCGGAGCTGCCGGAACAGGAGTCCTTCGCGGGATGAACGGCCTCCGGTTTCGAAATAGACCGCAAGCCCTTCGTTCAACCAGGTCGGAACATTCAGGCCGTTGCTCAGCCCGTGGACGACGGCATGCGTATATTCATGGAACAGGACCCTCCTGAGCAGCTCCGGATTCCGTTCCGCCCCGCCGATCGGGATCCGGATTTTCCCGTCATAGATTCCCTTCGTCCAGGAGGCGCTCCGCGTCACGTCCTGGAACTGTTGGCCGGTATAAAGAATCACCGTGACGGGGTCCGGAGGATAGAACGACATCGCCTGCCCGATCTCGCGGTAGGCCTCCTCCAGATCCTCAAGCACCTGCCGGGCGGCCTTCTGCTCCTCCCGCCCTTCGAACTTGACCGTGAAGGCGCGCGAGGCCTGCCGCTGGAAGCCGGTCTCGACCTTCTCCTCGCGCCGGGTTTTGGCCAGCTGTCGGCGCAGAGGTTCGTTGGCCGGGTCCAGCTCAAGCCCTTTTTCATAATAACCGGCGGCCATCTCGATCTCGTCGCGCTGGTAGTAAATGTCTCCGATGATGATATACACGTCCGGATGATTGGGGTCCAGCTCGACCGCCCGTTTCAGCGTCTCGACCGCCCGGTCGCCCTCGTTGAGGCGGTAATAGGCCAGCCCCTGGCCTGCGAAAAAGCTGGGTTCGTCCGGTTTCAGCAGAATGGCCGACTGGTAATTGAGGAGGGCGTCTTGATATTGACGGGCCTCGACCTGTTTCCAGGCCAGGTTTCCCTTGGCGAAGGCCAGGTTGTTTCGAACGGCGGGATTTCGGGGGTCCCGTTCGTAAGCCTTTTGAAAGAGATCCACCGCCTCGGAATATTCCCCCTGGCTGTAATGGGCCAGCGCTTCGTTGTTGAGCTGGACCGACAGGGCGTCCGGGTTCGAGATGGAGGACGGCAGGGGCGTTTCCGGCTTCGTCGGCAGGCGGAGCGGCCATTCCGTCCCCGGTGGATCCGGCATCGCCTGCCCGGCGGTTTCCTCTCCGGCAACGTCCGGCCTCCGAAGGGCCGTGGAGGATTCGGTTCGACGTCCGGTCTCGGGTCCGGCATCCGGTTTGTTGAAAAACAGCTCGCGCGTGATCAGGGCCAGAAAAACGGCGGTCGCCGCTCCCAGGGCCGTGATAAGAATCAAACCGGTTTTTGGGGAAGGCGAGTCCGTCATCTTAAAATGCAAACCCCAATGTAAAGTGCAGCTCGGCCCGGCTCTCCTTGACCGCGGCGGCGCAATCCGGGCAGAGATCCTCCTCGCGGTTCAGTTTATAGCCGTAATCCAGTCGAAGCGGGGCGCCGAAAAGATTCCACCAGATTCCGGCTCCGACGGTCGATTTGAGAAGGCGGACATCCACCTGCTTGTAATCCCGGAAGACATTGCCCCGGTCGTTAAAGAAGACCAGGCCCAATCCCTTCGGAAGAAAGAGCCGGATTTCCCCGTTGAACAGGAGCATGGCGTTGCCGCCCGTGAACTCAACGCCGGTGAGGTCGCTTTTCGGGATGATCGTTTCGCATTTCTCGTCCGCGGGGCAGTCCACGGGAACAATGCCCAGTTCCTCGAACGCATACCCCCGCACGGTGCTCCGGCCGCCCAGATAGAACCGTTCGCTGGGCGGCACAAGGCCGGTCTCTCCGAAGATGGGGACGGTCTGGGTTTCCCCGAACCGGTCGGCCGCCCCCCCCCGCGCGGAGACGGCCAGCACCAGCCATCGCGTGATCGGGAGGAACCAACTGCTCTGGGCGGTGGCCTTGACGAATTGAACCTGGGACCCGAGAAGCAAGGCGGCGTCCTGGAAGGTGAGGCTGTTCAAGAATCCCGATGTCGGATTAAACGGGTCGTTTCGCGTATCCCAGACGATCGCCGGATTCAGGCTGGCGATGTTGGCGCGCTTATCCTCGTTCAACAACTCGACCCCCCGCTTGAATCGGTTTTGTTCAAACTGATACTGGAGGCTGGCTTTGATCGTGGCCGTCAGGTTTTTCTCCAGACCGGCCGTGCCTCCGAGGGTGGTCAGCTTGTAGGTGGTCCGCACCTGGGTCTGGTCGAATGCGACCAGGCGTCCGTTGATGGGGTAACCCAGGACCCAGGGTTCGCGGTAGGTGGTGGAGTATTTTCGCTCGATCTCGCTGCCCTCGGCCCGCAGGCTCAGCGACCGGCCCGTCCCCCGGAGGTTTCGGTGCGTCCCCTGGATAAACCCGCGCAGGTGTTCCACATCGGCATACCCGACCGCGAGATCCAGGGTCTTCGTCGGTCTTTCCTGCACCGTGAGCCGCATGTCCTTGACCGTTTCCGGATTGTCCCGGCGGATCGGGTTGATCGGCTCGAACCGGACGTTGCCGAGGTAGCCGAGCTGCTGTATTCGGCGGCGGCTGATTTGAATCTGGGTTTCATCGAACGGATCCCCCGGTTTCACGAGGAGTTCCCGAAGGATGACATTGTCCCGGGTGAAAGTATTGCCGCTGAGCAGGACCCGTCCGATATCGACCCGATCTCCCTCCCGGATTCGGTGCCGGATGGCCACCCGGCTGCGGTCTTCCGAAAAGTCCAGTTGGGACTGAATCTCGGCGTACACATAACCGAGTTGGTGATAGAGAGCCAAAATCTCCTCTTGGTCCTTACGAAGGGGGACTTCATCGAAGGGCCGTCCGGGACGCAGGCGGATGACCTCGCGCAGGCGTTCCGTTGTCGGGACCGCATGACCTTCCATTCCGACCTCCCCGACCAGGGTGCGCGGACCCTCGGCCACGGCAAAGAGGAGGTAGGCGAGGGTTTTCTCCTCGTTATATTCCACGCGGGGCTCAATCCGGATGTTCTGAAACCCCTGTTCGTGGTAACGGGCCCGAAGGGTTTTGACGTCGTCGTTCAGCCGGTCGGGACTCAGCGTCCTGCAGAAAAAGATTCCGGCCGGCCGGATCTGAATGAGTTTCTTGAGCTGTTTCTCCGGGAAGAATGTGTTTCCGACGAACAGGACGCTGCGCAGACAGGCAAGATTGCCGGGTTGAATCCGGAAGGCGGCGTCGAGGGCGCCTTCGTCCGGCCGTTCCTCCCGGGTATAATCCACCTCCACAAAAGGATAGCCCCGGGAACGGTAATATTCGGCCAGACGGTCGGCGCTGGCGCGGAAGACCGCGTCATCGTAACTTCGCTCCTCCTCGAACAGGAGCAGGGGGGTCAATCGGCTGATGGGAATGGAGCCGTGTCCCTCGAATCGGACTCTCAGCCGTGTCCCGGCTTCGATCGGAATCGTGATGACGACTTCATTCGTCGCCCCCTGATAGTTGATTTCGGGAGGGCCGATCACGGCCTTCAGATAGCCGTTGCTCCGGTAGAGCTGATCCAGACGGGCGATGTCCCCTTCCAGACGGTCGGCGAGATACGCCTCGCCGTGAGTCGACCGGATCGTCTTCAGCCAGAGTCGGAAGTCGGAATAGACGGTGTCCCCGATGAAATTCGTTTCTCGAATCGTGGCTCGGGCGCCCTCCTTGACCTTCACCGTGACCTTCACCCGGTTCGTTCCGGGAATCCGGGAGACATCGCTGTCCACTTCGGAGCGCAGGTAGCCCTGCCGCTGGAGAAAATTGATCAGGCGGGTGATCGCGTTCTTCCAACGCTCTTCCGTGAATTCCTCGCCGAGGGTGAGCCCCATCGCCTCCGTTAAGGTCCGATCCCAGTAGACCCGGTTGCCCTTGATCCGGAGATCGGCCAGATAGGCTTTCTCGGTGAACTGGTAAACAACCGCGACACCTCCTTCGATCGGGGCGACGTCCACCGTGATGTCGGTGAACAGGCCGGTGGCATAGAGCGAATCAAGGCTTTGCCGGATCGCCCTGCCGGAGTACGGGATGCCGGTCCGGATGCCGGTCAGACGGCTGATTGCCTCAAGCGTCATGCCCACTCTCGAATTGACCTCCAATGAAATAATCGGCCGCCCTTCGAACGATTGGCCGAGGGCCGCGTCCGGCCGCCCGCCCGAAAACAGTGTCCAGAAGCCGCACGTCAACAGGAGAAGGGCCAAAAAAAAAGGAGTGCGGTCCGTCCTTATCCGCATCATCGAAACTCGAAATGAAATTTTAAGTCCCCTCCCGCGCGACCGAGCTCGTCCCGCTGGCCGATCAGCGAGATGTTCTTGCTGATCTCATACTCCATCTGGATGATCTGTTCCTTTGAAGGATCCAGCGTGGTGGCATACGTCACGTACAATTTTTCCTCCAGCAGTCGTTGCGAAACGGTGAACAGGGGGTCGTTTCCGCCCTGGCTGGTGGAATAATAGGGATCCACTTGAATCCGGTCAATGCCCGTAAGGGCCTCGACCTTGTCCGTGATGATATCCCCGATCTCGCCGGTCACGAGGGCCGACGCCTCGGCCGTCCCTATTTCTCTTGAGGCCGTTTCGACCTCCCGGCAGGGCCTCCGGAAGGTCAGCAGGCATAGGATTTCGTTCTCGTCCTTCAACGGCGGGTTCGAGGAGAGCACGAGGTCGAACTTGTCGATGGGGCCCACCAGGCTCATCTCGATGTCGTACCCCTTCACGCGAGTGTCGGCCTGCACATCCAGGATCGGCCGGGTCTTCTCGATGTTGATGAAATCGAGCGTCCCGGACCGCATTTTGAAATCGTTTCGGCGGAATGTAAACGTGCCGGCTTTGGCTTCCACCCGTCCGAGCAGCACCGGCCGACTGAGACTGCCCTTCAGGAACAGATCGATTTCCAGGGGGAGTTTGGCCAGGTTATTATTGATCCAGATGTTCTCCTTGCCCCGGATCTGGATGTTCATCGCGGTGTTGCTCATCCAGGGCGGCGGCCGCGACTCCGGCTTCTCCGGTTTCAGCAGTTCCAAAACCCAGGTCTGCCAGTCCAGCCGCCGTTCGTAATTGGCCCGATGGATTACGACCTCTCCCGTCAACGACTGGATCCCGGGGTCGCCTTGAAAGACCAGCGAGGCATCAAACTGGGTCGCCAGTCCGGCCAGCGGGCTGAGCCGTCCGTCCGTGATCTCCAGATTCAGCCCGAAGTCGGCGGGGACGAACCGGACCAGATCGACCCGTCCGTTGGCCTGAAGCCGTCCGCCGCCGAACTTGGCGTCCAGGGACTCCAGGAGGACCTGGCGTTCGTTAAATGAAAGGCCGACCGAGGTGATCGTGAAGGTCTGACCCAGCGAGGCGCTTTTCACCACGCCGTCGTGGATGATCAACCCGCCGCGGATTTTCGGATCCTCCCAGCGATCCGTCACCTGGAGCGCGAGATAGGCCAGGCCCTTGCCGTAGGTGATCTCGTTCGTGAAGATCCGGAAGAGGTCCAGATCGGCCTCGCCGCTGAGGAAAAAATTGTAGCTCTTGAAAAGCGTCAGATCGCCGGAGGCGGATAAGGCCGTTCCCGGTCCCTTGAACCGGAGGGACCGGATCGCCGCATGTCCCTGTCGCAATTCGAGATGGATCTCGCCGTCGTTCGTAACGGCGTAATCGGGAAGGTCGATCTTGAGCGCGGTCAGACGGATCGTCGCATTCGCCGCCTGCAGCGGTCCGGATCCGGCGCCGTCTCCGGCCGCGACGGCCGGGGCGATCCGGCCGCTCGCCTCTACCGTCCCGCTTGCCGTAAACCGGTTGACGGCCGCCAGATTGGGCGCGATCGAACCCAGCCACGGCTTGAGCTCCAGATCGTTGAGGGCCAGATCGACGCGGTAGGGACGGCCGGTCGTCCAGTCGATTTCTCCGGCGCCGCTGATGCCCCGCGTCATTTCAAGGTCGGCCCTGATCCGATGGTCCTTGACCTTCACTTTCAGCGTTCCGGGGCCCAGCGTTTGATTCTGAAAGACGGCGTCCAGGAATGAAACCTGCGCCTCAAATTCGGGATCACGAAACGACCCGCGTCCGCCGATCCGGCCGGTCAGCGGGGCCTTCAGCGCGGAGAGGTGATTTTTGGCCGGCTCGAAATCCTCCAGACGGGCCTGGGTCGTTTCGGCCGAGAATTCAAACTCGCCCTTATACCGGATCCATCCCTTTCCGGACATCACCGTCTCGCCCCTCCTGGCGCGGGCTTCCTTGAAAATGATTTGGTCCTGTGTCACGACCAATGAGACCGTTCCCTCATCCACCGACTGGCCGTAAACAGATCCCTCGCCGGCCGCGAGCCGGGTGGTGAGACGGAACTGTTTCGGAACGCCCTTGACCGTGAGCCGACCCGTCGCCGGCACCAGGATGGGCATCTCTTTTGTGAAGATCGCAACGACGTCGCGGGGAGACCCGTTCCGGATATCGGCCGCAATGTCAAAAAACGGGATCGTTTGCCCGTCTTCCGATGATTCAAACGCAACCGACCCCGTCAGTTCGTAGCGGGCTTTTTTCTCTCGGAAAACGGCCTGTTTGAACCGGAGGGTCCGGTTTTGATAGGCCAGGTCCGATTCAATCGCTTCAAACGGACGGTCCCGCAACCGGATATCCCGCGCCCGTCCCGTCCCGTTGAAGACGGGCTCCTTCCAGGTCCCGGTGAGTTTCCCGGTGAGGCCGAGGCTTCCCTCGATCGAACGAAGCGGGGTGAGGGCCGCGAGCTCGGCGATCCGGCCGCTTTCCAGAGCGATGTCGAGCGCAACGGGGCCGTCGGCATGAATCCGCCCTTCGATCGTGAACGAAGACCGGGCCGTGCGCAGCGTCGTTTTTTTCAAAGACAGACTTCCATGATCCATGACAAAGCGGGTCGAGACCTCCTGTAGCCGGGCCAGAAGCCCGATCCATCTGTTTTCCGATTCGGTCGGCAGGCTCTCCATAGCCGAAGCATCGGGGGTGGCTTCGGCCTGCGTCAGACGCAGCCAGCCCTGGCCGGCCGGATCGGTCGGATCAAAACCCATCGCTTCGATCCGTCCCTTCATCTCGACCGCTCCCTCCAGCTTTTGCCGGGAGGGTGGGCTCTCGATACCGAAAATCGGAAGAAACGCCGAGGGATCCAACTCCGCGAACTGGAGGGAAAACTCATACGGGATCGTCCCTGGGGCGGCCGAAGGCTCGGCGACAAAAAGCCGTGCGTTTCCGGACACCCGCCCGTCCCAGATCGCGGCCGAGAGTTCCGAAAAAGAGAAGACTCGATCCTGATAGAAAAAGACGGCGCTCATCCGCCCGGCCGGTTTTGACGAAACGGTCCAGTCCTGCACGGAGAGATTTCCCCGCACGGTCGGATTGGGCCAGGTTCCCACGACTTCGCCCGTGAAACGTGTCTCACCGGACATCGGAAATCGGACGGACCAGAGGGGATTGAAGTCCGCCAGCGGAAAGGCTGCGTCGATCGAGAGCGCAAGCCGGGGGTGGGACGGGTCTTGAACGGTGCCGGTGAGCGTGTATCGGGAGACCGAATCGGTGATTTCGAGTTTTCGGATCTCCAGGTACTGCGGCTGAAGGGTCAACTGAGCCGACAGGGAACTGAACGTTTTGTGGAAATCTTTCTCGTCCACCGAAACCCGTCCGGCGGAAAGGGCGGCCTGGAAATTTTCCATCAGGAGGTCGGGAGTGACGGTCCCTTCCATCTCGGCCAGCGTCAAAAAAGTCTCGCCGGACGGCTGCTGTATCGCAAGGCGGCCGTTTGAAATCTCAATCTTGCGAATCACCACGTTCAATTTCCTATCCGGGCCGGCGGGTGAGCCGGCCGATTCTTTGTCGATGTTCAGCCGGAAGGGCAGCAGGGGACTGTCTCCCAGTCGCAGCACGGCTTGCGGTCCGATCAGCCGGATTTTTTTTATAAATGTGACCTGGGTCAGGAGAGACCAGGGGGAAACCGAAACCCGGATCTGTTCGATCGTGATCGGGGCGCCCGGTCGCCGGTCCGGCGGGCGGCCCGATTCGGCGGCGGGGAAGGAGACGCCGTCCAGGACCACGGCGGTCGGGAGGAGGCTCAGCGTGACGCGGTCCAGGGTGACCGGCGTTCCGCTCAGCGCCCGGATCTTCGAAGCGGTGAACCGTGTCAGCCGATCGGAGAACAGGCCGCTGCGCAGGAGGAGATGAACCGACAGGACCAACAGGATGATGACGAGCAGAAAGGCAAGAGACTTTTTATACAATATTCGTCTCCTTAACGTACGTAAAAATCACAAAATCCGACGAGAATACCGTAACATAAAGGCTTTTTCTTTGCAAGGGACTGAAAGGATCTTCGGCGATACCGGTAGAGGAGAATCGGCGCGGCCGGTTTTTCCATCCGAAGCTCCCTCACGCCCCCTCGATCCGAAGTCATGATTTCAGGACAGGCTAAATTTCAACCCCTCCTTCGCTGTTTCCTGCCGTTCGATCATCCCAAAATTCCATGCTTTCCGTGAAGATAGCCTGAGATCGGTTAAAAATTTAACCGAAAGGACAATATCTTGTCCGATATCCCCCCCCGGAGTAAAAAGGCAGCACAGAATGAATCTTTGGGTTTGGCATTCATCTTGCTAAAGCATGAGCTGTTTTTAGGTGAATCAAATATTAACATCCAACAAGGAGGAGCATCATGGAATTTAGAAAGCATCGCCGGACGAATCCGGTCGCACGACTCGGGGGCATGGTCCTATCTATGCTGACCGCTTTGTTCTTGATCCATATCATGTCAAGTACTGCGCAAGCGGCCGCTGCGGGTGATCTGGATACAAGCTTTGGGTCCGGCGGAAAGGTAATGACTGATTTTTTTGCCAATTATGACTCTGACAACGCCGCCGCCATCCAGGGTGACGGGAAAATTGTGGGTGTAGGATATGCCCAAAACGGCAGCAATATCGATTTTGCCCTGACCCGTTACAATATTGATGGCTCGTTGGATACCACCTTCGGCACTGGAGGAAAAGTAACTGCCGATTTCGGTGGCAACGACCAGGCCTACGCTGTGGCCATACAAAGTGATCGCAAAATAGTGGTCGCGGGATGGAGCTCCACGATCAGCACAGGTCAAGACTTTGCCCTGGCGCGCTATAATACTGACGGTACGTTGGATACAACGTTTGGCACCGCGGGGAAGGTGATTACCGACTTTGGCGGAGGCAATAGCCAGGCGTTGGGGGTGGCTATCCATACAAACGGCAAGATCGTGGCAGGAGGACTTGCCCGTGTGGGCAGTTACAATGACTTTGCCCTGGCGCGCTATAACTCGAACGGTACGCTGGATACCACCTATGGCACTGGCGGTAAAGTGACCACCGATTTTGGCAATGAAGATTCGGCTTATGCTATTGCCGTCCAAAGTGACAATAAAGTTGTAGCCGTTGGGCAAGCCCGTAACGGCAGTAATTTTGACTTTGCCGTTGCGCGCTACAACAGCAATGGTAGTCTAGATACCACCTTTGACACCGATGGTAAAGTGACCACCGAGTTCGGTAATAACAATGATCGGGCCAACGCCGTTGCTATTCAGTGGGACGGTAAAATAGTGGCTGTCGGGACGGGCAGTGGCTATTTAGATGATTTTGCCGTTGCGCGCTACAATTCCAGCGGTACGTTGGATAGCACCTTTGGCACCGGCGGCAAGGTGACTACCGACTTTGGTTATTACGAAACGGCCTATGGCCTTGCCATCCAGTGGGATGGCAAGATTGTAGCCGCCGGAAGTAGTAGTGTTGGTTTCGGTCTGGCACGCTACAATTCCAATGGCACGTTGGATGCCACCTTTGGCACCGGCGGCAAAGTGACCACTTCTGTCGGAGTCGCTGGTAGTACTGCCCTTGCTGTTTCAATGCAGGGTGATGGGAAAATTGTGGCAGCGGGGGGGGCCAGTAATGCCGCGGGTAATACTGACTTTACTCTGATACGTTATTTTGGTGCAAGTTGTCCATAATAGACCGATCTTTAACTGTCGAGTGGGTGGGAGGTCAATCCCTCTCACCCACTCGATGTTTTTATTGGAGCAGAGATTCTAAGGCCTTCCGCGCCGCTTCGAA
>JACQHO010000043.1 GCA_016198945.1 Nitrospirota bacterium
CCCTCATCGAGTATCACTTCAAGGCGCTGGCCGATCTCGAGTTCCTCTAACTTGAGCTTGGTTTTTACATAATTGATGGGGCAGGCGACCCCGCTCAGGTCGAGCAGGATGGCAGGAGCCGCTTCCACTGCCGGCGACACCGCCAAGGGTGGTTCCCCTCCCTCCGGCGCTTCGGCGGGATGGGATTTGTCTTTCTTGAGCGCGCGGCCGTGCTTGTCGAACGCCGTATGACTGGCTGCGACAAACGATTTGGCATAGGCGATCTTTTCCCGCGTGAACTCGACCGTCGGCGATTTCGGCCCAAGATCCTTGACCTGATCGGTCAGACGGGAAAACATCCGGGGCAGAATCTCTTTTCCAACCAGAAGCGTTTCGGCCTTGAACAGTATCTCGGCGTCAATGGAGGAATCGATCCCTTCGAGAACAAGAAGCCCCTTGGCGGCGGCCACGATCGCGCGGTAGGCCTTGTTCACGGCGTGACCGGTCTGGCCTTTCTCGGTCATGACGCCGGCGAGATGAAGCTCCTGGTCGGCTTCGAAGAGGAATCCCTCCATCATTTCATAGGCCCCGCCGGCGCATTCGCCCGGCCCCAGGTCTTCCGTCGTGAAGTCCTTGTCGTCCCCCCAATCGACATAAAAGCTCCGGTCTTCTTCATAGGAAGGGAGAAACGTGAACGGCATCAAACTTTCTTTGAGCGTTTCTTTTCCCATCCGGGCGGCGAAATCCTCGAATGATTCGCCGTTATGACGGGCCTCCCGATACCATTTAAGAAGATGGCGAACCGCATCCGGCGCGCGTTTGGCCGGAGTCTTGAGGACATGCGGTCCGATCCGGGTGTTCGAGCCGCCGAGATGCAGTTCATAAAAGGGAGCGGTATGACTTCCGACCTTTTTCCCGACGCCGTGAAAACCGATCGAGGCGAGCTGATGCTGCGCGCAGGCGTTCTGGCAGCCCGAAATCTTGATCGACATTCCGGCGAGATCGTCATTGGCCGGATCCCCGGGGGTAAACAGTCCGGCCAGGGTCCGCGCCAGACCCTTGGAGGAGGTGAGCGAAAGACCGCAGGAGTCCGTTCCGGGGCAGGCCACGATATTTTCGATGCGATCCGCCCCGGCCCCGGCCAGGCCGATTGCGGTCAAGGCCTCATGGACGGCCGGAAGGTCGGCTTCATGGACCCATCGCATCGCAAAATTCTGCTGGATCGTGATCCGGATAAACCCGTCCGAGAACCGCTCGCAAATGTCCGCGACCGCGCGGACCTGGGCGCTTTTGAGATCTCCCAGCGGGACCTTGATCGTAACGAGATGAAAGCCCGTCTGCTTCTGGGGCATGACGTTGCATTTGAGCCAAGTCGCAAACGGACCCGTTGCCCGCTCGCGGCTCCAGGGTCTGGGAGCGGCCGGTTGTTTTAGAGGGACCTCCTCAACGGCCGGAAGCGTGTAATGGCCGTTCTGCGACTTGATCAGATCGAGCTCGGTTTTCCAAAGCCGGTGAAATTTTTCGAACCCCATTTTCTCGATCAGGAATTTCAACCGTGCCTTATACCGGTTTTGCCGTTGTCCGTGCCGGTCAAACACCCGGATGACGGCTTCGCAGATCGCGACCAGGTCCTCGGGCGGCGCGAACTCGGTCAGAAGATTCGCGATCCGCGGCGTGGAGCCCAGCCCGCCTCCCACGACGATGCGAAAGCCCAATTGTCCGTCCTGTTTCCGGGCCGTGATTCCGATATCGTGGATGGTCGTGGCGGCATGATCCTGGTCCGTGCAGCCTTCCAGCGCGATCTTGAATTTGCGCGGCAGCTTCTGGCAGATCGGGTTTCTCAGAAAATGCTGCGTGATGGCAAGCCCGTACGGCGTGACGTCCGCGATTTCGGTGGGGCTGATGCCGGCCAGCGGGCAGGCCGTGACATTGCGGACGGTGTCGGCGCAGGCCTCCCGCGTCGTCAGGCCGACTTCGGCCATCGACCGCATCATCGTCGCAATATTTTCGATCTTGGCGAAATGCATCTGGATGTTCTGCCGGGTCGAGAGATGGCAGACGCCGGAGGCGTAGGTTTCGGCCAGATCGGCCAGTCGCCGCAGCTGCGCCGGGTCGAGCCGCCCCTGCGGCAGTTTCACCCGGACCATCTGAACGCCGGGCTGGCGCTGGCCGTAGATGCCGTGCTGCAGCCGGAACGGCTTGAATTGATCCGCCGTGATTTCGCCCCGCTTCAGACGCGCGACTTCGCCCTCGAAGATCTCGATCTCTTTTAAGACCTCGCCGGGAATCTTTGCGGAATCCTCGGATGATTTTTGCAATGTCGATGGTTCCATGACGGTTCCTCCCGTCCGCAGGACGATCCTGGCGGACTATATCGAAAAATCGGGCTGTCCGGTTCCTTCCACCTTTTCATCCAAGGCCACCGGGAGAACCTTGGTCGGAATGGTGAAGAGCTCTTTGCGTCCCTGGGTGTCGACCGCTTCCCAGGTAATCTGGTTTTGCGCGAGAAGGACATGCGGCTGAAGGCTCGCGTTCGGAAGGCCGAGTTGAAACGACAGACGGAAGAGGATCGCCTCCTCGGGGCAGGCCTTCACGCAGGCGAGGCAGTCCCAGCAGTCCTGATATTTGAGATAGGCCTTGTTCGTCCCCATGTCCTTGACGATGAGATCTCCCGGACACATCCGTACGCAGGGCGGCTGGCTGGAGCTTCCGCAGCCGTCACATTTTATGGGATCTACGATGACAGGCATGATTCATCCTTTTTCAGGGTTTATACCGGTCTCCCGGGACCAGTTGTTCGTACGGCCGTTCCAGCATCGTGATGATTCCGGTTTTCGGATCCCGGCGGGAGTTGACGAACTTCAGCCAGTTTTGATCGTCCCGCTCGGGATAGTCCATCCGTGTCTGATAGGAAGGCCAGCGGGTTTCCTTTCGATGCAACAGATGCTCGACCAGGACCCGGCCCACGTCGATCCGGTCCAGTATTTCGTGAACCTTCATCAGGTCATGAAGGTCTTCCGCAACCAGCAAGCTTAGCTGTCCCGGCAGCTGGGCCAGATGTTTTCGAGCCGTCAGCAGTTGCGCTTCATTCATTTCGTAATATCGGGATGCCCCTCCGGCGTACTCCTCCATGATTTTCTGAAGCCGCGATTCCACCTCGTCGGCCCGGATGCCCGCGAAGATTTCACCGTGCTGATGAAGCGGGCGGAAGACCCGTTCCTGTTCCAGGTCGAGCCATTCGGCATTCGGTTCGGTCCGCTGGACCTGGTCGACATACTTTCCGGCCGCCCGCGCGGCGATGACACCTTCCGCCCAGCAGCCGCTGACGAATTTGAACGGGGCGCCCCCGGCCACATCCCCGGCGGCGTACAGTCCCTCCAGCGTGGTGCGGCGATCCAGGTCGATCCAGTAGCCGGCCTGGCAATGGCCGCCGACGATGTAGGGTTCGGTCAATTGGACCTCGACCGGCTCCTTGCTCGGATCGATATCATTTGAAAGCCAGTAGAGAACTTGCGAGGGATACATATCCAGAAAGGCGGCCTTTAATTTTTTTACCTGCTCGGAATTAATATGACGGGTGTCGAGATAAACCGGGCCCCGGCCTTCTTTCAACTCCATGATCGGTCCGTAGGCCCGATACGGGGTCGGGGCGCTGTCGCCGCCCAATTGGGCGTAGCGGGTGGCCATGAATTTTTCGCCCTTGCCGTTGATCTGGGGCGCGTTGACCCCGAGGGCGATCGTCCCGGTCGGCGCGATGGCGTCCTTGGTCCGCAAGGCGATGTAGCGCATCTCGAAGCTGGTCATTTCGGCCCCGGCGCGGATTCCCATGGCGTAACCGGCGCCGGTGTTGTAAGGCGAGTACCAGGTCTTGTGTTGAGCATCGTGGGTATTATTCGGCCGGTACAGCCCGGCCGCGCCGCCCGTGGCCACGATCACGGCCTTGGCCTTGATAATGTAAAACTTTCCATTGCGGATGCCGAATCCCGTCGCGCCGATCACCCGCCGTTCATGCATGATGAAGTTCGTTGCAACGGTCCAGTTGATGATCTGAACGCCGGCGTCCCGGACGGCCTTGGCCAGGATCGGTTTTAACGACTCGCCGTTGATCTTGATGTTCCATCGGCCCCTCGGCAGATAGTTGCCTTTCTCGTCGCTTAAGATCGGCAACCCCCACCGTTCGACCTTTTTAACGCAGTATTCGAACAGTTCCGACTGGCTCTTCACCAAGTCTTCTCGGATCAAGCCGCAGGAATCAAATCGCACATACTTCACGAAACTTTCGGGGGTCTCGCCCGGATTGAGATACGCATTGATCGCGTTCATTCCGCCCGCCAGGCAGCCGCTTCGGTCGATATGGGCCTTTTCCATAATCGTAATTTTAAGATGGGGATACCGTTCCCGCAGTTCGGTGGCGGCCAGGCAGCCGGCCGTTCCGCCGCCGATAATCAATAGATCGGTCTCGACCGTCTCCCGGTGAACGGCGTGCCCCATGCTGACCTGCGGTGTGGATGATAACTCTCTTGTCATGTGATCACCTGTCTAAACGGTTTTAATCTTTTGTGATTGAAAAAGTTTCAATTTGACCTTTGTAAAGTACTGGTACAAAAGATAGCTGTCGATCCCGATCACAAGGAACCAGAGCAGATAGGCGGCCGGACCGGCGACCAGATTCAGCTCGATCAGAACCCGCGACAGTCCAAACCCCACGACCCAGGCGTCGAAACTCATGCAAAGTCTCCGGAAGGTTTCCGGGTTGAGCCGGTGGATCATATAGGCCCCTAAAGGAACCCCGATCAGCACGCTGGGCGCGATGGAGGAAAGGATGGCCCCGCTTTCAACGCTGAACAGGCCCAGGTAGTAGTATGCGCTCGCGGTCAGCAGGGCTTCGGTCACGCGGATAAGGCCCAGTGCCGCTCGGAACTCTTCCTTGACGAATCCCTGATTGTTGAACATCAGCGCCAACGGAGGTCCGGATACGGTCGTAATCGAATAGAGAAAGCCCACGCCTGTACCGAACGGCAGGCCGACGGCATGTTCGGATCTGATGGGTTTGCGCAGGCCGGCCGCCTGGAAAAGAATGAGTGGGAGAAGAACCAAAAACGTCGTGAATTTAATCCAGCCGGGATGGACGGATGACAGGACATAGCTGCCGAGGATAATGCCGGGAACCAACCCGATCAGAATGGTTCTGACGCGTTTCCAGACCTTCGGCACGCCCCTCCAGTTCATCAATAGAATATAGCTGTTGATGAAAATCTCGACCAGGACCAGTGCGGGGTTTAGGATCCGATTGGTATAGAACAGGAGCGCGACCGGCACCGTAATGGATGAAAAGCCATGCCCCAACGCGCCGTTGACCGTTGCGGCAAAGAGGGTGATAAATACGAGGATGATCAGTTCTGATTCGGTGGACATCTCTTCAAGCGATCCATCGGGTTGAATTTATATATGGTACATTAAAATTTTCTGCTGGTCTTTTTCTTTCTTTCGTTCGCAAAGGTCTTGGATGGTGATGGAATCCAGCACCTGGGTCACGGACGTTCTGACCTCCTCCCAGATCGGTTTAAGAATGTCCCCACCCGTTTCGACTTCATGGGGGTTGCGATCATCGCTTCCGGAAGCGCGGCTGGATAGGCTGATCGGACCCTCGATCGCCTCTAAAACATCGCTGACCCGGATCTCGGAAGGCGGTCGGCTCAGGGCATATCCACCCTGTGCGCCGCGCAGACTTTCAATCAGGCCGGCTTTCCGAAGACCGCTTAAAACCTGTTCTAAAAATCGAAGAGGGATTTGCTGTTTTTTGGCGATCGTTTTTGCCTGGAGAGGCGATCCGCCCTGATGTTGAGCAAGCTCGAATACAGCCAAAACACCATATTCGCCTTTTGCCGAGAAACGCACAATTCCTACCTTTCCGATCAAATTTATGTAATTTATATATTATTTATATTCCATTGTCAATATTTTTTTATCTACATTAATAAAATATTAAATTAAACAAAATGTTATAGTTATTTTATTTCATGCTAAATCCTGCCCAGTGTTGCAATTCAGTCTTGTTTGTGCTATCGTGCCTTTGATTTCAAACGCTCACAAAGGGGTAAAATTTGCCTGAGATCTGGATAGAATTAGTATCAATTTTCATGCTCATACTGCTAAACGGATTCTTTGCCTGTTCCGAAATCGCCATTATTGCGGTCCGCCGCAGCAGAATCAAGCAATTGCTTGAGCAGGGAGATCGTCGGGCCGGGTTTGTTCATCAGCTCCAGGAAGATATGGAACGCTTTTTGGCGACGATCCAGATCGGCGTTACGGTTGTGAGTTCCTTGGCTGCGGCTGTGGGCGGTGTTTTTGCGATCGAAATATTAAAGCCCGTGATCCGGCGGATTCCCAACGAAACAGTTCAGGGCGCCAGCGAAGCCCTGGCGGTGGGAACGGTCGTTCTGGTGATATCCTACTTTTCACTCATCATGGGTGAACTGGTTCCAAAATCACTTGCATTAAAATATTCGGAACCCATTGCGCTGGGGGTCGCCCGTCCGATCGTCTGGATGTCGAAGATCAGCTCGGCCTTTATCAAAATTCTGACGGTCTCGAGTCGTCTTCTTCTGCTCTTCTTCAAAGGGCCCGTTTCGCATGAGAAAACGTTTGTATCCGAGGAGGAGATAAAAATCCTGATCCGTGAGGGTCGTGAAAAAGGGATATTTGACCAGGCCGAACAGGATCTGATCCACAGCGTTTTTGAATTCACGGATATTTCGGTCAAGGAGGTGATGATTCCCCGTCCGAAAATGCATGCCGTTCCGATTGATATGCCCCTGGAGGAACTGTTAAAGGTTGTGACGACCTACAAATTTTCCCGTTATCCGGTTTATCGAAGAGGGATCAATGAAATCGTCGGCGTCCTTTATTTCAAGGACCTCATGGGCCAGCTGGTCAGCAAGGAACCGGTCGTTTTAAAGGATCTCATCCGTCCGGTCTATTTCGTTCCGGAGACGATGAAGGTGAGTCATTTGCTAAAAGAACTGCAGCGCCGGCGGATCCAGATGGCCGTGGTCGTGAACGAATACGGAAGCGTCGAGGGGCTCGTCACGATGGAGGATCTGGTTGAAGAAATTGTGGGGGAGATTCAGGACGAGGTCGAACGCGGCGAGCGGCCGGTCGAACGGCTGAAAGACGGTTCCATGGTGGTGGATGCCTCGATGTCCGTCCGCGATCTTCAGAATGACTACGGTCTTTCTCTTCCGGAATCGTCCGAATACGAAACGCTCGGCGGATTCTTTCTTTCACAGATTCAAAGCATTCCCCGCGGCGGGGAGATCATTCAGCATGGAAAGTATAAGTTTACCGTCGTCGACATGGCCGATCGCCGAATCGCCAAGGTGAAGATCGAGAAAATTCCGGAGAAGGTTCCCTCCTGATCAGGTCCGGCATTCCCATCGCACCCGGTCCCGGTAAGCTTCGTGGAGGAAGCGGGTGATCGGACCCGGTTTCCCGTGGCCGATCCTCTTCCCATCGGCTTGGGTGACCGGCATGATTTCCATAGACGTGTTGGTGAGAAAACATTCATCCGCTTTGTAAAGGTCGGAAGGCCGGAGACGGGTTTCATGCAGCGGGATCCGATTCTTTCCGGCCAACTCAATGACCACCTGACGAGTAATCCCCTCCAAAATGCCCAGTTCGGCCGCCGGAGTGTAAAGCCGGCGATCTTTGACCAGAAAAAGATTGCTGATGCTTCCCTCGGCCAGATGACCGTCGAGCGAGAGCATCAATCCTTCCTCGGCATGATTCTGTTTGGCCTGGATTTTGGCCAGGATATTGTTCAGAAAATTCATGGATTTGATCCGGGGGTCCACAGACTGACGCGGGGTGCGGCGGACCGATACGACCGAGAGGTTCAATCCGCGGCGATACTGTGAAACGGGGTAGCCGTTAAAGGTCTTTGGGACAATGACAAGGGTCGGTTTTCGGCAGAGCGCAGGATCCAACCCGATCGGTCCTACGCCGCGCGAGATACAGATCCGGATCATAGCGTTATGTAGATGATTGACCGAGAGGGATTGATAAAGCAACCGCCGCAGCCTGGGAAAGGGGTGAGGGACGGTGATCTCAAGTCCTTGGGCCGATTCCTTTAGGCGCGATAAGTGTTCGTCAATGCGAAAGAGGCAACCGTCATAAGCGCGGAGGGTTTCAAAGACGCCGTCACCGTAGAGGAAGCCGTGATCCAGCACGGAAACCACTGCTTTTTGTTCAGGGACAAACCTGTGGTTGAGGAAAATTCGCATGAGGCGCTACCGCACCTGTTTGAGTGCGTTCAACAAGGCTTCGGCTTTATAGAGCGTTTCTTGATATTCGCGTTCGGGTTCCGAGTCCGCTACGATTCCACCGCCGACTTGAACGTAGGCCCGGTTGTTCTTGATCACAAACGTCCGAATAATCAGATTCAGGTCCAATTCCCCCGCCAGGCTGATGTAACCGAAGGAGCCGGTATACGGACCCCGGACCACCGGCTCCAGTTCTTCGATAATCTCCATGCAACGGATTTTCGGCACTCCGGTGATGGTGCCGCCCGGGAAGACGGCGCGGATCACATCGAGAGCATCCCGGCCGCCTGAAAGCTCTCCACGGATGTTCGAAACAATATGGATGACATGGGAATACTGTTCGGTCGCCATGAATTCATCCACGCAAACGCTTCCGTAACGGCAGACCTTGCCCAGATCATTCCGTTCAAGATCCACCAGCATGAGATGCTCCGCCCGTTCTTTGTCGCTGGCCAAGAGCTCGATCCGCATTCCCTGGTCCTCGCGAGGGTCCCTCCCTCGGGGTCGGGTTCCGGCGATGGGTCGGGTTTCAACGACGCCGCCTTGCAGACGAATAAGGCGTTCCGGTGAGGCGCTGACCAGTTGGAGATCTTCCATCTGAAGAAAGCCGGCAAACGGGGAGGGGTTGATTTCGCGCAGGGCCTTGTAGAGCGACCAAGCGTTCTGAAGGAACGGAACCGAAAAGCGCTGGGAAAGGTTGGCCTGATAGATATCACCCGCTGCGATATATTCTTTGCAGCGGCGGACCCTGTCGAGGTACTGCGCCTTCGTAAAATTCGATTCGGGTTGAGCCGTCGATAGGGGATTCTGCTTTCGAGAAGGAGGTTGAACGGCGTCCAACAGCCGTTTTTCGACATGCGCGATCTTGGTCAATCCCTCTTCCAGAAGGGCCTTTCGGTCCGTATTCAGAATGCGACTGCGTGGAGGGGTGTAAATAATCCGGAGGGTCTTTTGCTCATGGTCAAATGCTATCACGGTGTCCACAAACATGACTAAAAGATCCGGGCAGTGCAAATCATCCTTGGCCAGCCGCGGCAATTTTTCAAAAAAACGGGCGAGATCATAACTGAAAAGCCCGACCCCGCCGCCGAAAAACGGCGGCAGCCCCTCCATTTTGGGGGTTGAAAGCTCATCGAGAAGATTTTTCAGAACGGTCAAGGGTGTTCCGGGAACCGGCTCAAATTTTCCTCGACGTTTGATCTCGACCACGGCGCCTTTTGTTTTCAAAACAAGAAACGGTTCCGTTCCCACAAAGGAGTATCGTGCGGTGTTTTTTACACCCTTGATGCTTTCCAGAAGAAAACTGTACGGGCCGTTCGCGATACGCTCGTATGCCGAAACGGGTGTTGCGGCATTCCAGGGCAGGGGCTTTACTAACGAGCCCGGAGGATCGTTATTCAGAAAATCCGCTTTTGTCCGAGCATTCATGGGTTCGGTCCGGTGGCTGTTTGGATCAAGAAACGAAGCCCTGGAGACGTCTAAAAAACGTGTTCCATGATACCTTAATCCGTGAGCTTGTCAAGCATTCGGAACCTGAAGAACCGCGTGAAACAATTTTGACATTCCATCGGCCTGCATCTATAATGAGTTCACATACGAAGGGTTTGCGAAATGGATGCGTCGTTTGCAGAGCCGGTGAAGGGTTCGGATTCCGATCCTACAATCGATTCGGAAATCGAAGTCGATAAGGAGGAGCTCAAATCGGTCAAAGACCTTCTCTTGCAACTGACCAAAACCGCCAAAACGCTTAAAATCTATCTCCCGAATAATCCCATCTACCAGAAATTTCTTCAAGAACTCCAGAGCCGGTTCGATCTCCATCTTCAAGAATACGAAATCTTGCGGCTTAAAATCAAGCAGTATGCCCTTTATTATGAAGGGCAGGTCGTTTATGAAAACACGAACCGACTGGAGAGCCTGGCCTTCAAACTTTTTGTGGACGGGATCCGAGAATTGACCTTTCACGAAGGGATTGACAAGGATGAAATCACAAGTCTGCTCGAAATCATCGGCCGTGAATACGATCCCAGCAATCCGGATGATGATATGGTGACGCTCTTGTGGGAAAGGAATTTTACTCATATTCGTTATCTGGTGGCGAGTGATTTCATTCAAGAAGCCGCAGTCCCGGTCGAATCCCCGGGGGCGGCGGTGGCCTTCGGAGACGTCATCCAAAAAGAAAAGCCCCCGATGAAACCGGGAGGAGGGTCGACCCATACGACCTTGCAGGAATACCTGGGCCCCAGGATGGCGGAGCAGGCCTCCCAAATTTTTGTCCTGTCGGAGGAGGAAATCACGGCTGTCAAACAGCAGATGACGCTGGAAGAGAAATTAAATCCGATCTCAATCTTAATGGGCATCCTGTCTGCCATTCTCCGTATTGAAAAGGACGATGCGGGCTTTTCAGAGGTGGTCGATATTCTTGACAATGTGCTTGAAACGCTGATGCTCCGGGGCGATTTTTGGCATTCAAAGAAAATCCTTGAACTCTTCCATGAGCGCATGGATCCGGGAAGAAATCTTCCGGAGTCCCAACGTCTCCGTCTATTGCGATCGATTGATA
>JACQHO010000002.1 GCA_016198945.1 Nitrospirota bacterium
CGATTCCACCGCCTCGATCACCAAAATCAGATCCTCGACCGCCACGGGCGGCATCGGCGCTTGTCCGGGGACATTCACGATCAGAGGCAACTCTTCCTTTGGTTTTTCCGGTGGAGCGGACGGCGGTTTCTGGGGGGCCGGAGGACGGGTAGGCCCTGCGACCGGGCCCGCGGGGGATGACGGAACGTTGGGCGGCTTGACGGGCTCGGCCTCCTTGAATACCGGTTTATTCACGGCCGGTCCGGTTAAATCAGGATGCGGTTCCGCCGGGGGTGAAGTCTCTTGCATCGTTTCGGAGGCCGGTTGGGAGACCGCGCCGGAGTCCTCCTCCGGTGGTTCTGACTGCCGGGTGTTGATGCCGTAAACCGTCAGAATCGCAAGCGCCAGCGTGGCCACAATCGCCACCTGGATGATGCGGCTTTGGAACTCCTTACGGCTTTTCTCCTGCTCAGCCGACTGTTCCGTGCTGCGCTTATTCTCATCGCGCTCCCGAAAAAAAGCCTGGGCCGATTGGTTGAATCGGGACATGGTGTCCTGATCGTCCAGACCCAGGCAACGACCGTAGACGCGCACAAACCCGCGGGCGAATACCTCGCCCGGAAAGGGGTCCAGCCGGTTTTCCTCCAGCGCCTGGATATAAATCGGGCTGATCCGGGTCTTGCCCGCCACCTGCTCGACCGACAGCCCCCGCTCCTGGCGGATGGTCTTCAGATATTCCCCGATGGTCTGCATGGAACTCCGACGGGCTCAACGAAGAAGATCAAGGTTCTGCTTCGCCTTTTTTGCCAGTTCGCTGTCCGGCGCGAGACGGATCACCCGTTCGAACTCCTCCCTGGCCTTCGGGCCGGAGCCGATCTTGAAATAGGCCTGACCCAGATAAAAACGGGCTTCCGGATAATCCGGAACGATCTTCAGCGCCCCGGCAAAGGCCTCCACCGCCTCCTTGTACTGCCCGTCCATGTAATAGGCCTGACCGAGACCGTTGTAGGCCAGCACATAATCCGGCGCGATCTGGAGCGCCCCCTTGAATTCCTTGATGGCCTCCTTGAAGTTGCCCGCGTTCAAATAAATCATCCCGAGGTTGTGATGGGCGAAATGCGGCGTCACCCACTGGGGATTCTCCAGGGCCTTTTTGTATTCCACAATCGCCTTATCCTTTTCGGACAGCCGCTCGAAAACCGTTCCGAGATAGTTATGCGCCTCGGAATAGCCGGGATCGATTCGGACCGCCTTTTTAAAGGCTTCCCCGGCCTCCGGATACTTGCCCTGCGTAAAATAGATATGGCCCAGGCCGTAGTAGGACTCCTTGTCCTTGGAGTTGATCTCGACCGCTTTCTGAAACTCGATGAAGGCCATCTGCATCTGATTGTCGTTCAAATAGGAGATGCCCAGTTTGTAATGGGCCTGCGCGCTTTTTTGCCGCTCGGCCTTGGACATCGTGGAACATCCGGAAAGAAATAAACCGACGAAGAGGATCAGCACCGCCGATAATTGAACTTGAAAGAAAATTTTGCGCATGAATGAGTCCCTCGGTTTTACCATCACACCCCCTGCAGATGTTCAAAGGAGGTCAGCCGCCCGAATTCCCGGTACCGGTCGTCAATCTCCCTCCGGGTCAATCCGCGGAGGCGGTCGAGACTGAACGACTCGACGTTGAAGGAGGCCATCACGCTCCCGAAGACCACGGCCTGGCGGATGCCGGCCTCGCTCAGGTCGCCACGTTGCGTCAGATGGCCCATAAAGCCGCCGGCAAAACTGTCCCCGGCGCCGGTCGGGTCAAAAACAGCCTCCAGAGGATAGGCCGGCGCCGCGAAGACCGTCTTTTCATTGAACATCAGAACGCCGTACTCGCCGCGCTTGATGATCAGGGTCTTCGGACCGTTCGACAAAATCGTTTTCGCGGCCTTGACCAGGTTCGCCTCCCCCGCCAGCTCGCGGGCCTCGCCGTCATTGATGATCACGATATCCACCAATTTGAGCGTCTGCTTCAAGTCGTCCCGTTTTCCTTCGATCCAGAAGTTCATCGTGTCGCAGGCCACCAGCCGGGGCCGCTTCACCTGGCGCAGCACCTCCTGCTGAAGAACCGGATCGATATTCCCGAGAAAGACCATGTCGGAGGTTTGATACGATGGGGGAAGGACGGGCTTGAAGGACTGGAGCACGTTCAGTTGGGTCTCCAGCGTATGCGCCTCGTTGAGCTGAAAGCCGTATTCGCCCCGCCACCGGAAGGTCTTTCCGTCGAGGGTCTGAAGCCCGGCCAGGTCGATCTCTTTCGATCGGAGAAACCGGAGATGCTCCTCCGGGAAATCGCGGCCGACCACGGCGACCAGATGAACATTTGTAAAATAACTTGCGGCCACGGAAAAGTAAGTGGCCGAGCCGCCCAGGACGTCCCGGGCCTCGCCAAACGGCGTCTTCACCGAGTCCAGCGCAACCGTTCCCACGACCAGCAGGCTCATTTTTTACCCGATTTTTTCATTGGGGGTTTCAGGTAGTCACCCAGGATCAGTTTGAGGGTTGATTGGGTCTTTTTCGGAATCAATGAAGGCGGCGTCATCACGGCATTTCTAAGCGCCGCGCCGCAGGAACAGCGACGCGAGGCCGGAATGCCGGGAATCGCCGCGCGGATGATCTGTTGAGACAGGACCACATTTTTTTTCAACGTCTCGATCACGGCCTCGACCGTGACGGATTCCATGCTCTCATGCCAGCAGTCGTAATCCGTCACCAACGCGAGCGTAGCATAACAGATTTCGGCTTCGCGCGCAAGTTTGGCCTCGGTCACATTCGTCATCCCGATCACGTCAATTCCCCACGTTCGGAAGATCAACGACTCGCCGCGCGCCGAGAACTGCGGGCCTTCGATGCAGAAGTAGGTTCCGCCGTCATGGATCACGGCCCCCCGATCCCGGCCGGCCCGGCCGAGGATCGTCCGGAGCTCGGAACAGACCGGATCGGCGAAGGCCACATGGGCCACGACCCCGCCTCCGAAAAAGGTGCTGATCCGACGCTTCGTATGATCATAAAATTGGTCCGGAACCACGACATGTCCCGGCGCGATCGCCTCCTTCATGCTTCCGACCGCGCTGACCGAGATGATCCGCTCGACCCCCAGCTTTTTCATTCCCCAGATGTTCGCGCGGAAATTGATCTCGCTCGGAAGGATGCGGTGGCCGCGGCCGTGGCGGGCCAGAAAGGCCACGCGACGCCCTTCCAATTTTCCCGTAATATAAGCGTCGGACGGCGGACCGAACGGCGTCGAAAGCCTGACCTCTTTTTTTTCGGTCAGCCCCTCCATCTCGTACAACCCGCTCCCGCCGATGATTCCGATTTCAACCTTCTGCATGCGTCAACTCCCGATTAAGAATAGACTGTGTCTTCAAAAACACCTCGTCAATGCCGTCCGACTCGTCCAGATCGATCCACCGGATGGACGGATCGCGGTTGAACCAGGTGAACTGCCGTTTCGCGTACCGTTTGGTGTCGCGCTTGAGCCGGTGCACCGCCTCGGATTGATCGTACTCCCCGTTTAGATACCCGACGATCTGACGGTAGCCCAGCCCCTTCATGGACGGCAGTTCGGCCGAATAACCCTTTTCGATCAGGCCGCGGACCTCCTCGATCAATCCGTCCGCCATCATTTGATCCACGCGGGCCTCGATCCTCCGGTAAAGATCCGGCCGCGAACGTCTTAAGCCGATCTGGACCGCCTCGTACGGTTTTTCCGAAAACCGGTGCTCGCGATGATGATCCGAGAGCGGCCGGCCCGTCTTCTCGTACACCTCGATCGCCCGCACCAGCTTGGAACGGTCCTGAGGCTTGATCGCGCGGGCCGAGTCCGGATCGATCCCCTCTAATCGTCGATGGAGGGTTCCCGCGCCTTCCCGCCGCTCGGCCGCGTACAACTCGTCACGGAACAGCCAGTCCGCCTCCGGCCCCTCCCACAATCCGCGCAAAAGAAGCTTCACGTACAGCCCGGTCCCGCCGACGACGACCGGGACCTTCCCCTCCTGATGCAACCGGCCGATCACGGCCTCGGCAAGGAATTTAAACCGCCCCGCGCTGAAGGGTTCATCCGGAGAGACAACGTCGATCCCATGATGAACGACCCCCTCCCGCTCCGCCGCCGACGGCTTGGCCGTCCCGATATTCATCCCGCGGTAGACCATGCGGGAATCGGCGCTGATGACTTCGGAACAGAGTTTTAATGCCAGCCGGATCGCGACGGCGCTTTTCCCGGCGGCCGTCGGGCCGACGAGGACGATGAGGGGGTTCTTTGATGCATTCATAATCATCCCGTAGGGGCGCACGGCCGTGCGCCCCTACATTCCAGGCGCGATTTTCACCGCCGTTGAAATAATTTTTCCAGATCGGCCAAGTTAAACCGGACCCGGATCGGCCGGCCATGCGGACAGGTCGGCGGAACCTCCTCCCGATAGAGATCCTCCAGCAACCGCGTCATCTGCTCCGGCCCAAGCGATTGATGGGCCTTGATCGCCGCATGGCAGGCCATCGAGGCGATGACGGTCTGAACCGTCTCCTCGGCGGACGGCATCGCGCCGGCATGGATGTCATCAAGGATATCCCCCATCAGCATCCGTCCGTCCACCGGACCCAGTAGCGCCGGAGCGGCGCGTATCCGGAAACTCCGCTCGCCGAACTCCTCCACTTCCAGACCGATCCGTTCGAACAACGGCAGTATCTCGCGCGCCCGCAACGCCTCGGCCGGCGGCAATTCCACCACATCGGGAATGAGCAGCGGCTGCACTGCCATCTGAGCGGTCCGATGCTGGGACAGCAGCCGTTCATACAATAACCGTTCATGCGCCGCATGCTGGTCGATCAGATGAAGTTCCGATTCCGTGCCGGACCCGACGGACGCGATGATATAGGTCTGGTCCACCTGTCCCAGCGGCCGGACCCGCGCCGGAAGCCAGCCCTCCGTGGAATGCGCCGTCGAATCGGAACGAACTGAAACGTCCGGGCCCTCCAGGGGCCGATAGACCTCCAGCGCCTCGCGAACCATCGCGGCGGATCCCTGTTCCGGGGACCGCCACGCCGATGTCGGGGAACCGCCGTCGGAATCCGCCGATCGTCCAAGGTTTCCGGGCCCGGAATCCCGGAGAACATACGTCGTCGGCCCGTCCGGGATGAAACCCTCTCGGCGGAGCCGGTCCCGAAGCGTTTTTTTCACCGCCTGATAAACCGACGGGGTGTCGCGGAATCTCACCTCGCGCTTGGCCGGGTGGACGTTGACGTCC
>JACQHO010000003.1 GCA_016198945.1 Nitrospirota bacterium
GCCAGTTCCAGGCCCAGCAGTTCAGGCTGCTCGGGATCGCCTGTGGCGCCGTCGCGAATCACCCGCGAGCCGTCCACGCTGGCCACTAAGCCCTCCATGACCAATCTCTCTTCATCCCGAATCTGCGCAAGCGCCGCGATCGGGACCTGGCAGCCGCCCTCGAGCCGCTTCAACAAGGCCCGTTCCGCGCGCACGCACCGGCTGGTCGCGGGATGATTGAATCGGGCCAGCATCGAATTCACGCGGCCGTCCGAGAGACGGCATTCCAGCCCCAGCGCCCCCTGGCCGATGGCGGGGAGGCAGACGTCGGGATCCAGGTATTCCGTGATCCGGTCTTCCCATCCCATCCGGCGCACCCCGGCCGCCGCAAGCACGACGGCGTCCAGCCCTTCCTTTGCCAATTTTTTGATGCGCGTGTCGAGATTGCCCCGCAGCGGGATGATCTCGAAATCCGGCCGCCGATGCTTGATCTGGGATTGACGGCGAAGGCTGCTGGTGCCGATCCGCGCGCCGCGGGGGAGGTCCAGCAGGCGCTTTCCGTCACGGCTGATCACGATATCCCTCGGATCTTCGCGGCGGGTGATCGCGGCCAGGTGAAGCCCCTCCGGCAGAAAGGTGGGGACGTCCTTCATGCTGTGGACGGCCATCCCGATCTCCTCCCGGAAAAGCGCCTCCTCGATCTCTTTCACGAAGAGCCCCTTGCCGCCCACCTTGGCCAGCGGGACATCCGTGATCTTGTCCCCGGTGGTTTTGATCTTTTTCATCTGAACCTTCAGATCGGGGAAGAACCCTTCGAGTTCATCCTTGATCATATGGGCCTGGCAGAGGGCCAGGGGGCTGCCCCGTGTGCCGATCGTGAGTTGTTCCGACATTTTATGGGTTCACGCCTTTAACCACCGTCGTGGTTATTTCCTCTTGACCGATTCTTCACCCGCATCGGCATCGTCTTCCTTTTCGGATGCCGCGTGGTGAGGGTGATGGGGGAGGTCTTTGTCGAGATTAAACAATCGCCGGACCGCATCGGCGTACAGCGCGCCGTTTTCCGAGCGCGCCTCATCTTTCAGTACGACCAGCGGCGAATGGAGAAGCTTGTTGACGATCGAGGCGGCCAGTCCCTCGACCGTCTCCCGCTGATCAGGGGTCAACTCGCCCAGCTTTGCCAGAAATTTGGCCAGTTCCATCCGGCGGATCTCCTCCGCCTTGGTTCGAAGGGCCGTGATGGTCGGAACCACCTCGAGCGATTTGAGCCATTTGTTGATGGCCGTCAGCTCTTCCGAGACGATCTCCTCCGCCTTCAGGGCCTCCTTTTGCCGTCCCTCCAGATTGGCGTCCACGATCAACTGGAGGTCGTCGATGTCGTAAAGAAAGACGTTGTCGATCCGGTTCACATGCGGATCGATGTTGCGGGGAACCGAGATGTCGATCAGGAAGATCGGCCGGTTCTTGCGGCGCTGAATGGCCTTGTCGATATGATCCTCGGTGATGACGTAATGCGACGCGCCGGTGGAGCAGATCAGGATGTCGGCCTCGGCCAGGTACCGGGGGAACTCTTCGATCCGGAGGGGAATCCCGTTGAACCGTTTTGCCAGATCGATCGCGTTGTCGAAGTTGCGCGTCGTGATCATCACTTTCTTGACGCCGTTGTCCACCAGATGGCGCACCGCCAGCTCGGCCATCTCTCCGGCGCCCACCAGCAGGGCCTCTTTCCCGTCCAGTGAGCCGAAGATCTTTTTGGCCAGCTCGACCGCGGCGAAACTGATCGAGACCGCGTTCTCGGCGATCTTGGTCTCGGTGCGTACGCGCTTGGCGACCGAGATCGCCTTGCGAAAAACCTTGTTGAGGATCACTCCCGTCGCCTTCTGGTGCATGGCGATGTCGAAGGCCTCTTTGAGCTGGCCCAGAATCTGGGGTTCGCCGATCACCATCGAGTCCAGGCTGGAGGCGACGCGAAAGACGTGCCGGATGGCGTCGTCCGCGGAATACAGATAGAGGCTTGCGTTCCATTCCTCGGGGGAGAGGCCGGAATGATGATCCTCGAAAAACTCCTTGATCCGTTGGAGGCCGGTCTGGATCTGCTGCACCACGGCGCAGACCTCCACCCGGTTGCAGGTCGAGAGGATCAGTCCTTCATCGATTCCATGACAGGATTTGAGCCGGATCAGGGCCTCGCGGAGCTGGGCGTCGGAAATCGAGAGCTTTTCACGGATTTCGATGGGCGCGGTTCTGTGGTTTAATCCGACAACGATGATATCCAAAAAGAGACTCCCTTACAGAAACGAGTGTTGCCCCTTCCAGATCAGGTCAACGCCCACAAAGGAAAGGATCACCCCGATAAAACCGATGATGGCCAGATAGGCCGCCTTTTTGGCGCGCCATCCCACGGTGATCCGGCCGTGCAGTACGATCAGATAAAACAACCAGATCGCCAGCGAAAAAATTTTACGCGGGTCCCAGAACCATCCCGAAACATAACCCGCGCCCCATGCCCCGATGATGATTCCCATGGTGAGAAGTCCGAACCCCAGAATCACGGCCTTGTGGTTGAGGTCGTCCAGGAGATCGAGCGAGGGAAGTTTGGCGTACAGATTGTTGAACTGCTTCGATTTGAGCAGCCGTTCTTGAATGAGATACATGACTCCCAAAAAAAAGGCGAGGGCAAAGGCCACGGCCCCCAGCAGGGCCAGTGCGGTATGGATGTAAACCCAGGCCATATGCATCACGGTGTCGGATTCCCGCAATTCGGTCGGAAGCACAGCGCCCGAGAGCAGCGAGATCAGGGCGAGGGGAAGAACAAACGAGCCGAGAACATGAATGCGGAAGCGGAATTCCACGAAAAGGAAGACCATCACCAAGGCCCAGGCAAAAAAGGCCATTGCATCCACCAAATGGGTCAGGGAGACAAAGCCGGATTCAAACAGTCGGGTGATGAATGTGATCGTGTGGAAGGCAAAGCCGATGCCCGTGGTCACGAGGGACAGCCGGGAAAACGTTTCTTTTTTCCCGGCCAGAAGGTAGGCCAGAAAAGCGAACGTGCCGAGAAAATAGCAAATCAAGGTGATCTTGAAAAAAAGAGCATTGACCATGATGGGTTGACCTCAAACAAGCGGGCATCCGTTATTGCCTGCCCGATTATATCCGTTTAAAAAAGTCTCTGTCAAGGTTGATAAGCCGGAGGCCTCGTTTCACAAC
>JACQHO010000035.1 GCA_016198945.1 Nitrospirota bacterium
CGAACCCACAGCCAGTAGCCCTTCCACGGCTCCAGGACTGCGGCCGAGTAAATCGTCCAGGCATACCCTGAACCGTTGAATTCATAGAGAGCATTTCCGACCCAACCGTTTGAGACCGCGGTCGCATAATCTGCGCAGCTCGACCCGTTTTGTCGAACATAGACGGTGCCGAAGGTCAGTCGGTTTTGGAACGGGTTCCCGATCATGTTCCATCCCAACCCCATCGAGACAGCGGTGCTGTTGGGAATCCCGCACAACGTGCTCACGCCGACGGACGTCGACGCCAACGGCACATCCATGACGGGATTGTTGCCGCCGCCCTGAATAAAGTAGCCCTTTCCGGGAGCGATCGTCATAATATCCGCGCAGGGCGGCGTGGAAGGCCCGGGATACAAATCATAGCATCCGTCCAGAATGCCCAGCGCAGAGGATCTCCAGTTCCAGACCGGGGGAACGCCGCCGATATCATCCTGGAAGACACTGATCGGATCCGCCGGGCTGGGCTGCATCGGGATCGAAACCAGATTGAGACCCGACCGAAGCGCCGTCCGGCCGGACGCATTCCCATTGGTCGTATTATCTCCACCGGCCAGGTTTGACATCGCTGAGATATTGGCGGCCTCATCCGTTGATTTCAGCGCAAAGTAGTAGATCGTATTCGGGATCAGACCGGAAACCGTGGCCAGATCAAGACTCCCGGCCGCCTTCGGCGAAGACAGCCCCGAAACGGCCGCGGCATCGGCAAAATTGACTTGGCCGGAACCCGCACCGCTGTTCACAATCGGACTGGTCGAATAGCGCAGATCATACGTCGTGGCCTGCCCCACCCCCGGAACCGTGGAGTCATCCGGCGGCGCCGTCCAGGTCAGGCCGATTGAATTATGCCGCTGGCTGCCCGGACTCACCGCCAGATCCAGCACCGTCCCCGGCGCCGTCACATCTCCCCCCGCCGGCGTATTCGTCGGCACAGTGGTATCCGCGGGGGTGGTCGAATATCGGTAGACCGAGTATTCCAGACTGTTGAAGGCGCGGACCCGATGGCAGTAATAAGTCGCCGGCGTCAACCCCGTGCTGGCATAATAGACCGGCGCTCCCGTCGATGTCATCTGCGTGCCGTCTCTTAAAATCGTCGCGATCAGGCCATAGCCGGACACGGCACTGCAGGTCGCGCCCGCGCCGGCCGCCGCCCGCTCCACCTGGAAGCCCGTTTCATTATTCGAGCCGTCCACCCAGGTCAGGTTCATCTGTCGCTCGCCCGTCGTCCCGGCCGGCACCGCCACCGTCAGGGAGGTGGGAACCGTGATCCCGGTGCCGCCCGGAATCACCGCAATGGCCTTGACCGAATCAAGCGCAACCGGATTAATCGAAGCACTGATGTCCAATATAATCGTCTGCGTAACGGCCCCGGCCGGCGGCGTGACCATAAATGTGTAGAGCGCAATACCGCCCGGACCGAGACTGGTCGTAGTGGCCGAACATGAACCGGCGGCACAGGTGGTGGTCAATTCCTGGATCGTGGTTGTCCAGCCGGTCGGTAGCGTCCAGTTTAAAGCGAAAGTGTCCGTCGCGGCGGTTGCATTCCGAACTGTAAGAGCATAAGAAACCATCGCATAGTCGTTGGGATCCGGCGTGGAGGCATCCAGGGCCATGTTCCGGCTGGACTGGCCGCCGTCACCAGTCTGGATTCCGCCGTAAATATTACTCCCATTCCCGTCAATGATCCCATCCGGCCGGTCAAACGATTTCACCGCGACCGCCTTGATGGAATCCGCGATCCCCGGACTGAGCATGGATATGTTGTCCACAATCACATTATAACTCCCATCCGGAATCGGAATCAGAGCCGGCTGGGAAACTTTGAGCGTATACGTCCGTGAGGCCCCGGCGGCAATCGAAGGAGTGATAAAGGAGGCAGTGTATTCGGTGCCGGTGGTATTATCCATGACATTTACCGTCCAGCCGATGCCGGGTCGGTTCCAGAGCACACGGAAGGTGTCGGCAACGGCGCCGTTATTCTTGGTGACAAAAGAGTAAGAGGCTTTTCCCAAAGAGTCCAGCAACTTGGTAAACTGTCCGCCTGCGCCGGAGTGGAGGCTCCCGTACACCGTCGTGCCGTTGCCTTCGATAATCCCGTCCGGCCTCTGACCGGCCACGATCGCGGTGGCGCTGCAACTGCCCGCCGCCCCCGCCGTTCCTCCCGCAGTCGTCCCCGTTCCGCCGGCCCCGCCGATACAGGACAGTGCTCCGGCAAATGAACTTGAATTATAATAGACCGCTGCGCGGCCGCCCCCGCCGCCCCCGCCGCCATAAGTCCCACCGTTGCCTCCGGCGCCCCCATCGACCTGGAATCTTGCACTGGCCGCACTACCGGCCAGGACATTGGTCACAACGTACAAGGCCCCGCCGCTGCCGCCGCCACCGCCGGTGCCGGCGCCGTCCGCGGTTCCGGCGCCTCCGCGCGAGGCGATCCATCCGTCCAGCGTCAGCGTCCCGCTCACCCCGATGATGATCGCGCCTCCCCCTGTTCCTCCGGATGCCGACCCGGCACTCCCGCCGCCGCCGAACTCAATCGGCGTATTGCTGAACCCATATGGGGCGCCCCCGGCATTCCCGACTCCACTCGCGCCCCCGGCTCCGCCATAACCCCCGCCCCCGCCGCCTCCATCGACGCTTCCGATACTCGAACTGCCGCTCACGGTGCATCCGCTATACGATGTGGTATTAAAGTGCTGGCTGGGACCGCAGCCCGTAGAGCCGGAGGCGATACGAGGCTCGGTGTTCGGATCACCGGTGGCGGGACTGATCGTCAGATTCGTCACTGAAACATTTCCCGCCGTGTTGAGGGAGTCCACAACCAACCGGCTGCCGGCGCCCGTAATATTCAGGCTGGTGGCGGAAAAATCGCTGTCTGCAACATTATTTCCAAGACCGAGTGTCGCGCCGCCGCTGATCCGCACCGCATCCGGCACCGTAATATTTCCGCCCACCAGGAAACTGCCCGCCGTCATCCCTAAATCCGCGACGGCGCCGGTCAAACGGAGATCCCCCGTAAGGGTCGTCGTTCCTCCCGACACGCACAACGCGGCCGAAATCCCACAGCTCAAACTGCTCGCTCCCGAGACCGTCATCCCGTTGGCGCTTACGACCAGCGTTCCGGCGCTGATCGTAGCCGTGGAGGTCGTAAGGGCATTTGAAATCATCGTCGCCCCGCCGTTCAC
>JACQHO010000036.1 GCA_016198945.1 Nitrospirota bacterium
CAAACCGAACTTGACGATCAAAAACACGATGGCGAGGGCGCTGTATGCAACGCAGGAAACGGTGATGGCCGCAAGCGATCGGCGAGACGGCGGGGGCGCGTTCGGAACCAGCCGGGGCAACAGCCGGTGGTTTAAGACCAGAAGCCCCACGCTGTAGATCACCGTCCCGATGAACCCGATCATGGCCGACAGGACGATCAAGGTCCCCGGCTGGTCCAGAGGCATCGTGACCGCCGTGATCATCGTAAACAACCCGATGAAACCGACATACCACACCCGGTAAGGGTATTTCCGCGCCGAAGGAAAATAGCTCATCAGAAAGTCGCTTTGTGTCCGGCTCACGGCATCCACCGTTGCAAGCCAGGTGTCGCACAGAAAGGCCGCGGCCACGAGCAGGAACAGGATCTGCCCGATGACACCCCAACTGGCTTCGAAAAACCGGCTCTGTACGACCGCGATCTGATACTGATCCGGGAAGACCCCTTCCGGATACAAAAAGGCATAAGCCAAAAGACAGGCCATCAACGTCGTGAGTAGGTTGCCGAAGACTCCGATCCCGCCGTCCATGATCAAATAGCGCTGCCAGCGGCGGATTTCCGGTGCGAGGTCTGCCGCCGCCTCCGGCGCAAAACCCTCGTTCGGAATCACTTCCGGTTTTCCGGTGACCGGTCCCGTCACCCGGCCCATGTGGCGCGCCATGCCGACGCCTTTCTCCCGGAGCCAGTAGGAATAAAACAGCGTCCAGAACCCGCCCAGTCCGGCGAAGGTGACGGCCGTCAACAGCTTGGTTGCGTCGGCCGGATCCCATGGTCGAGGCAGCGGTCGCTGGGGAACGACAAGGCCGGCAAGAAAAGATGGAATCGCCGAGATCACCCGGGGATGAAGACAGGCCAGAATCAGACCGATGAGGGTTACAAAGGCGACGGCCGTCATCACCCATTCAATCAGCCGGTAGACGACGCGGCTGAAAAGGATCGCGGCAAAAAAAACGGCCATCGTCCCGTAGGCCCAAAAGAGCGTTTGGCCCCGTTCCGTCCAGCCGACCGGAAACTGCGTCAGCGCGGCCAGCGCCGTTCCCCCGGCCGATGCAAATGCGCCGAACCACAGGAACGAGAGCGTCATCAAGGCCCAGAGGAGAAGCGCGAACCATCGGTTCAGCCGGATAAAACCCTGGAAAATGCTCTCCCCGGTCAGAAGCGTGTATCGGCCGATCTCATAGTTCAACGGATACTGAAGAAGGCAGGCCGGGATCAGAAGAAACAAGAAGGCAAGGCCGTACTTCGCAATCACGTAGGGCCACCAGATCAACTCCCCACTTCCCTGGGCCAGGGCCATCCAGATCAGACCGGGCCCCCACAGCGCCCACAACCTCGGAAACCTCGGCAAGGCCGCCGGTTTTAATTGCGCTAAACGTCCCCATCTTTTCATGAAAGAATGAGATTGGATTTAAGGTGTGAGCTCCGAGATAGCCTCCCGGATGCGATCTTCGACCTCATCATGGATGAGATCGTCCAGAACGAGATCCACGATATCGTCTTCCGAGACGGTGATGAACTTTCGGGCCTTTCCCTTGGTGAGCGAGATCAAAAAAAGGCTATTGCTGGCCACGGTAGGAATCACAACGGTCACCTGGGGGTCCGCGGCCTTGACCATTTCGATGAATTTTTGCTTGCCGTCCTCAATTTCAGACATAATCCCCTCTCAGTTTTCTAACCTGTTTTTTTGTCTTACCGTCAGCAGTCTATAGGCAGACGCCCGCATCTGTCAAGCCTGCATGTTGCGGATTACAGCAGATATGTCCATCAGCTGCTAACGGGCCCGGCCGAATAAATGATACCGGTTACGTGCAAGCCACTCATAAAACCGGGCCGCCAGCCAGGGAACGCCGGGAATGCGGAACAACAACGACAGGAATTTCCCGCCCGGCAGTTGCGGCAACATCATTCGGAAGGCATCCATGCCGGCCCGGACTCGGCCCGTCCCATCAATAAACAGCATGGCACGCGGCGGCTCCCCGTGCGGCCACAATCCCTTCGGATCATCCCGGTCCAGATCCGGGAACCATTCACGGAATTCCGGGTCCTGAAAGGCCAGGGTCCGGATCCGCCGGCGACGGTCCCACCGAAGGATGATTCCCCTCGCCCAAAGGCACAGTTCGCAATCACCGTCATAGACAAGCGTGTTGAGTATTAAACGGCTCATATTTGATATAGGTCCAATGGCCCATGGCCGATTATTAAGTAGGTCTTCTGTAATCTCGATTCGGGACTTCCGGCGGATTGTCTAACACACGGAAGGCGGCTACAGTGAAAGACAGCATACCCTGGATCATCGGGGATCTGAAACAAAACAAGGAGGGACTCCCATGAAATGCCCGCGCTGCAAAGGATGGATGGTTCAAGAACGAATGCAGGACGTGCGAGACGATACCGGCCAGATCTCTTTTGAAGCCTGGCATTGCCTCGCCTGCGGCGAGATTCTGGATCCGGTGATCCTGTCGAACCGTCAACTGCAACCCAAACCGATCCGCCACGGAAACAGAAACCTGCTGGTCTACAACTAACACCCCCGCACTGACTCGTTCATGGACGTTGCGGCCCGTCCGGCAGGCGGGCGGCGCGCTCGGAGACACAGGACGGACACGGGCAGAGGCTCCGAAGGAGATCAAACGCGTAGATGCCCGTGGAATGGCCGTCGCTCCATTCGATATGAATGGCGTACTGACCCACCGCGCTGATGCGAAGCGGCCGAATATCGTTCGGGATCGCCTCCGGCTCTATCATCTTCCGGCCCGTCCATTCCTCAATGCAGGACGCGCAATGACAATTCTCCCGCAGATACGCCGCGGGATAAATCCCTTCGTGGCCGTTGCTCCAAGCCACCCGGATTGACCCGTCCTCCCGCTTCTCGATCTCGACCGGTCGAACTTCAAACATACATCGCCTCCGCTTATGACCCCTTCAACGGAAATTCCTCCCGTACCCATTCGACGGCTTCCTCACGGCTTTTGATGCGTCCTTCCAACTGCGCGTCCTCCAATTGCAGTAGAATCTTTGAAAAAAGAGGACCCGGTGAATAACCCATTCGGATCAGGTCATCTCCGGTCAACAACCGTGCCGGCCTCATCTCCTCCGGCCCGATCTCGGCCAACTTCTTCCCGCAGAACTCCCAGAGGGTGAGGTCGCCGTGGCTCGCGAGGCAATCCAGCCGATGAAGCTCCAGATGCTCGGAAAAGCCGGGCCGTCGGAGAAACCGTTTGAGCGTGCTTTCCCGCATCTGTTGAACGTCTTTGAAGCGGAGATGGTCCCGCACCAGTTCGACGGTGAGCGCGGTCTGGTCGTTTGAAAGACGGAGCCGCTCGCAGACCGCCTCGGCCATCCGGGCCCCGACCTCGCAGTGACCATCGAAACGGATCCGGTCACGGTCCGTCTTGGGCGGACTAAAGGTCGGCGGCTTCCCGATATCGTGCAGCAGGGCCGCCAGCGACAGCTCAAACGACGGCCGATCAAGATTCTTCAACAGAAGTAGCGTGTGCGTCAGGACATCCCCTTCCGGGTGAAACTCCTTTGGCTGCTCGACCCCGGCCATCGCCGTGACCTCCGGCAGTATCGGCTTCGCCAATCCGGTCTCGATCAGGAGGGAAAGGCTGCCGGATGGGTTCGGCCCGGTCAGCATTTTTTTCAGCTCGTCCCGAATCCGCTCGGCGCTGATCTGGACGATCTCCTCCGCCCGTTCTTTGATCCCTTCGTAGGTTTGGGGTTCGATGGCATAACTGAACCGTGCCGAAAACCGGACGGCGCGCATCAGTCGGAGCTTGTCCTCCTCAAATCGTTCGCGGGGATTTCCGATGGCACGAATGACCCCGGCCTTGATATCGCGCTGACCCTCCACATAATCGATGATCTCTTCTTTTAACGGGTCGTAAAACATCCCGTTGATCGTGAAGTCCCGGCGGATGGCGTCCTCCCGATCGCCCGAGTAGTGGACCTCGACCGGATGCCGGCCGTCCAGATAGCGGCCGTCCGAACGAAATGTGGCCACTTCACACTCAAATCCGTCCTGGATCACCCTGACCACGCCGAAGCTGACGCCGACCGGAACGGTTTTGGAAAACAGCTTCATCACCTG
>JACQHO010000037.1 GCA_016198945.1 Nitrospirota bacterium
GCCCGGATCTTCAGCGGGTCGATGTCGGACCATTTGGGTTCATTCGCGGCTTCCTGCGCGGCTTCCTGCGCAGAGTCACGGGATCCGCCGGCCGATGCGGACGGAACTAAAAACCGCTCGAACTGCTCCAGATCGGACCGATAGTTTCGGACGGTATGCGCCGAACTGTTGCGCTCCACCCGGAGGTATTCTATAAAAGATCGTTTTGCATGGACCATTGCTTCAGATCCTCGACGGCGCGACGCCCGATCTCCTTCCGCCTCATTTGTTTGTCCCGGATCGTCTCCGGGACCGGCGGAAAAAGACCGAAGTTGATATTCATGGGCTGGAAATGCCGTGGGCTGCTTTTTGTGAGATACGCCAGGAGGCTGCCGTGGGCCGTGGTGTCGGGCGGAGAGACCGGATCGAGCCCTTGTAACAGCCGCGCCCCGTTAATCCCGGCGATCAAACCCATCGCGGATGATTCGACATACCCTTCGACCCCGACCAGCTGCCCCGCCAGCATGACACCGGGCTTTCTTCGGACCTGCAATGTCTCCTTCATGACAAACGGCGCATTGATAAAGGTATTGCGGTGAAGGCTTCCGTATCGTAAAAACTCGGCATGCGCCAATCCCGGGATCATCCGAAACACCTCCCGCTGGCCGGGCCAGGTCATCTTGGTCTGAAAACCCACGATGTTGTAGCAGGAACCGAACACGTCCTCCTGCCGGAGCTGCACCACCGCAAACGGTCTCTTCCCCGTGCGTGGGTCCAGCAGCCCGACCGGCTTCATCGGTCCGAACACCAGCGTGTTGCGGCCGCGTTCGGCCATCACCTCAATCGGGACACAGCCTTCAAAATACGGGATCTTCTCGAACGGTTTGGCCGGCACCTTTTCGGCCGAGAGAAGCGCTTCATAAAACCGGTCGTACTCCGGTCGCGTCATGGGGCAATTAATATAATCGGCGCCCCCCTTGTCGTACCGCGAGGCCCGGAACACCTTGTCCATCTCGATGCTCTCGCCGTCGAGGATCGGGGCGATCGAATCGTAGAAATAAAGGTGATCCGCGCGGGTCAGATACCGGAGCGATTCGGCCAGCTTGTCGGAGGTCAGCGGCCCGGTCGCGATCAATGCCACGCCGTCCGACGGCACCTCGGTGATTTCTTCTCGAACGACCTGGATGTTGGGATGGTTTTCGATCTCCTTGGTAATCCGCCGTGAGAATTCCTCTCGCTCCACGGCCAGAGCCGAGCCGGCCGGGACGGTCGTTCCATCCGCCGAGCGGATCACGAGCGAGCCCAGCAGACGCATCTCCTCTTTTAATATCCCGGAGGCGTTGAGCGGATCGTTCGATCCGAGTGAATTGCTGCAGACCAACTCGGCCAGGCTGTCCGTCTTGTGGGCCGGGGTTTGAGTCTTGGGCCTCATCTCGTACAGCCGCACCTTGACGCCGCGCTGGGCCGCCTGCCAGGCCGCCTCCGAGCCGGCCAATCCGCCGCCGATAATCGTGAATTCCGGTTGCGCCATGCCACGTTCTCCTAAGGGAGAACATTGTAAAAGAATCCAGGAGGAAATACAAGGGATTGGAGGGGATGCGGCGGCGGAGGCGAGGCTTCTTCGAAAACAGGTTCAAAGACTACTTTGGGGTCGCTTGACCGACGGCCGGTTCCAACGGGGATTTTTCCTCTTGCTCGTATCCGCACTCTTTGTTCATGCAGACGATCTTCGGGCCGGTGCGTTTGTCGAATTTTTCGACCAGGAAGGGCGCCTTGCATTCGGGGCAGGGCGTGGGGATCGGACGATTCCAGAGCGCATAGGTGCATTTCGGATAGTTGCTGCAGGCAAAAAAGGTCTTTCCGCGCCGTGACCGCTTCTCGACGAGGTCGCCGCCGCAGTCGGGCTGGGGACATTTGACGCCGGTCCCGATCGCCTTGGTGAAATCGCATTGGGGATAGGTGGAACAGGCCAGGAACCGCCCGAACCGCCCGCGCTTGACGACCAGCGGATTCCCACACTTGGGACAAGTTTCTTTAGTCTCCTCCACTTTGTCCACCACGCGGACCTTCCCGTTTTCTTCGACAAACTCTTTCGTGTTCTTGCAATCCGGATAACCGGGACAGGCCAGGAAGCGTCCGTGCCGTCCCCATTTGATCACCATATTCCGGCCGCATTTCTCGCAGATGATCTCGGTCGGGATCTCCTCGCGCTTGACGTCGCGCATCTCTTTCTGCGCCGTGGTCAGCCGTTTCGCGAAGGGCTCGTAGAATTCCCGCACCGTCTCGACCCAGGGCTTCTCCCCCTCCTCGACCTCGTCCAGCTCCGTCTCCATCCGGGCCGTGAACTGGACGTTCAAGACATCCGGAAAGTGCTCGACCAGCAGCCCGTTCACGACGACCCCCAGGTCGGTCGGCTTGAGGCGGCCCTCTTCTTTTTCGACATACTTCCGATCCACGATCGTGGACAGAATCGTGTGATACGTGCTGGGCCGGCCGATCCCTTTTTCCTCGAGGTCCTTGATCAAAAGCGCCTCGGTGTATCGGGGCGGCGGCTGGGTGAAATGCTGTTTGGGATCGAGACCCCGAAGGGTCAACTGCTCGCCGACCGAGAGGGATGGAAGCGTCCGCTCTTCATCATCGTCCGACTCCTCCGATTTTGAGGCTCCGGCGGGCGTCTTCTTTTCGGCCTGTTGATCTTCCTGCGATTCGGTGTACAGCACCGTGAAACCCGGAAACTTCACCACCTGGCCGTTGGCTCGGAAGAGCGCCTCCCCGGCCCCGATATCCACGCGGGTCATCTCAAGCCGCGCCGGATTCATCTGGCTGGCTACAAACCGATCCCAGATCAATTTGTACAACTGATGATGGTCCTTCGTAAGATAGGCCTTGAGCGACTCCGGCGTTCGATGAACGGACGTGGGCCGGATCGCCTCATGCGCGTCCTGCGCCTCTTTTTTTGTTTTGTAGACATTGGCTTGCGACGGCAGGTAATCCGCGCCGTGCCGTTCCCGAATATAACCGCGCGCCTCGTCCAGCGCCTCCTGCCCGACGCGTGTGGAATCGGTTCGCATATAGGTGATCAACCCCACCGGACCTTCTTCTCCAATCTCGATCCCCTCATAGAGCTGCTGGGCCAGCATCATCGTCCGCTTGGGTGAAAAGCGAAGCTTTCGGGCCGCGTCCTGTTGAAGACGGCTGGTGATAAAGGGCGGATTCGGATTGCGCAGGCGGTCTTTTTTGTCGATCTGCTTGACCACAAAGGGCGCTGTCTTGATCCGCTCGACCAGGGAATGCGCCTGACTGCCGGTGGAGAGTTCCGCCTCCTTCCCCCGGAGCTGAATCAGGCGTGCCTCGAAGGGAGGCGGGTTATGGCCTTCGAGCTTCGCCGTGACCGACCAGTACTCCTCCGATACAAACGCCCCCCGTTCCTTCTCGCGTTCGCAGACCAGGCGGACCGCCACCGACTGGACGCGGCCGGCCGATAATCCCCGCCGGACCTTCTCCCAAAGCAGGGGGCTTATCTTATACCCGACGATTCGATCCAGGACGCGCCGCGCCTGCTGCGCATCTACTTTGTGCTGGTCCAGCTTTGTCGGCTGTTCCAACGCTTTTCTGATCGCCCGTTCCGTAATCTCGTTGAACAGCACACGGTACACCTTGTCCGAATCGCCGTTCAGCTCCTCGGCGATATGCCAGGCGATCGCTTCGCCCTCTCGGTCCGGATCCGGGGCCAGATAGATCCGGTCGGCTCCCTTGGCCGCAAGCTTGATCTCGTTTAAAACCGTCGTCTTTCCTTTGATCACGGTATATTGAGGCCGGAAATCTTTTTCAACGTCGATCCCAAATTTGCTCTTGGGAAGATCCTTCACATGACCGACCGAGGCCATGACCGTGTACTGCTTGCCCAAATACTTATTGATCGTCTTGGCCTTGGAGGGCGACTCGACGATGATGAGCGATCTGCCCGTGGCGGACGGACGTGCGGATTTCTTCGGTTTCTTCGCCGCCGTTTTCTTGGGAGATCCGGACTTTTTTTCTGTCTTTTTCGCCATTGGCTACTCGATCCGTATAAACAAGTTGCCCGCAAGTTGACGGACGGCCCCTTTTAATTCCAGTTGAAGCAGCACCCCGGCCGTTTTCGCCGGAGCCAGCCGCAACACCGCCGTCAATTCATCAATATGCCGCGGTTCGGCCGTCAGGCATTCATACACGATGCGCTCGTCCGGAAGGAGCGCCGGCCTCCGAGGCTTGCCGGCAAGATCCCGCGCCGGGGTCGCATCGGCAGAAGTCGCATCAGACGGACCCTCCAGTTGCGGAAGGAGTTCGTCCAGTATATCCTCGACGTTCTCCACCAGCTTGGCCCCCTGTTTGATCAGTGCGTGCGTCCCGATGCTGGTCTTCGTCCCGATCGGTCCCGGCACGGCGAAAACCTCCCGGCCCTGATCCAGCGCCAGACGGGCCGTGATCAGCGATCCGCTGTTCTCGGCCGCCTCGACCACCACCACGCCCAGGCTCAGACCGCTGATCACGCGGTTGCGCTTCGGAAAATTCACGGGGTCCGGCGGCGTTCCCAGCGGATAGTCGGACAGGACGGCGCCCTGACGGCTGATCGCCTCCCGCAGTTCGTCGTGCTCCCGCGGATAGAGAATGTCCAGCCCGCTTCCGAGAACCGCAATCGTCCGTCCCGGCACCTCAAGCGCCGCCTGGTGCGCCCATCCGTCAATGCCGCGGGCCATCCCGCTCACGATCGTGAAGCCCCGCACGGCCAGCTCGCGGCTCAACTGTTCCGTAACGGCGCGACCGTATCCGCTGGCCCGGCGCGCGCCTACGATCGCGACGGCGCGGTTGTCCTCCGGCCGCAGATCGCCCTTCAGATAAAGATACGGCGGCGGATCCGGAATCATCTTCAGCAGGTCGGGATACCGCGGATCGGTCAGGCCGATCAGGTCATACTCCATTTCATCGACGCGATCCAGTTCCCGCGCAATGGCGGTGTCGTCCGGACGATA
>JACQHO010000015.1 GCA_016198945.1 Nitrospirota bacterium
CATTAGGGCCTCCTTGGGGGTGGATCGTACTCTACCAAAGAGTTACCTAATTAGTGAGCATCTACAACAGGCACCTTTCAGGCATGGGCTGTTCCGGTCTTCCGTTCATGCAGCGGACTTCTCTCGTTTATCGATCAGGCTGACCGAAAGTTTCAATCCGAACGGCCGGAGCAAACGATTGAGCGTCTCCTGCGTCGGATTATGTCCTGGATCGATCGCCCGGACAATATTGGGACCGGGAATCTTTGTTTTCTTCGAAAATTCCTTGACCCCGTAAGCGCGGATGACCTTGCCGAGCACAACCTGTATCGGCAAACCCTCCTCCAAGGCCGCTTGAATGAACTCCTTGACGAACTTCGGATCACGGAGATCTTTAGCCAGCCCTTCATTCCAATCTTTTGCGCGACGTGCCATGGCTCCCCCTTTCCAGATAATCCAACCAAAATTTCCGGGCCTGCTCGATGTCCCGGCTCTGGGTGCGCTTTGTGCCCCCCATGAGAAGCAAGACCAGATTCCGGCCTTCCATCCCGAAATAGACACGGTATCCCGGACCAAAATCCAGCCGGGCCTCCCGGACTCCCGCGCCGATGGATTTGCAGTCGCCCAAATTCCCCGACTCAAATCGCAGAATCCGGGCTTGAACACGGGCCTTCACGGAAACATCCAGACGGTTCAGCCAATCTCGGAAAGGGCTCCCCCCGCTTGCCGCAAGATACTCCCGGATGATAAAAGAACCGGCCGACTTCATGCAATTCTCTCGGAATGAATATTATCTTATATGGTAATTATTGTCAAGACTCGGACTTGGACACTTACTTTGGCATCAAATATTTTATTTTCGCGAGCAATGGACAAATCTGGAAGGGCCATGGGTTTTTCCTCTCCGTCCAACGGATGGGGCCCGTGTTGGTTAATGACGGCAGGAACGGCCCGCGGCGGAGGAATATTCAGTACTTGGTCATCATGACATCGATCCCCTTCTGAAGGGCCCGGCGCCATTTCGCTTCCAGTGCCGGTGAAAATTTTGGATCTTTCTCGGCCAGCGCCTTGATCAGGCAGTCGACCCAGATCGGATACATGTCCGGCGTGATATTCATCCGCTTGCGGCTGTGGAGCTCGCCGAGACGTTCAACGGCCATCTCGCCCACGGCCTTTCCTTCGGCATACTGCAGCAGCACGAACATTCCATGCAGGAGAAGCCCCTTTTGTCTCTCAAAATCGGTCTTCTTGAAAAGCGGCCTGATCCTGGGGTCGGCGTCCAGGAAAATCGAATAAAACTTCTCGACGAACGCCGGGTTGCAGGTGCGATGAAAACTGTCGATGACTTCGCTCATGGGTCAACCTCGCTTGGCTCACTGTTCGGCGGTTCAAAAAGGGACCGGATTTATTCGAGGAATGATATGGCGGAATTATAATAGGTTAAAGGGAAAAAGGCAAAAGGAAAAAGTGAGGGGTGAGGGGGAAGGAGCCCTGTTTTTAGAGGGCGGCCACGCGGGGCCATCCCACAGGATCGGGGTACCCAATAATACGGTCATCTTGTTTCTACCCGATGCTTCTTCGGATCTTGGCGGCTTCGAGGATGCGGTCGGAGGGCGTTTTGCCGGACTGATAGAGGAGATAGGCGCTGGAGACGAGGTTGCGGTGGAGGTAATGCTCGACCGTTTCGGGCCCCAACTCGCGGCCGAGGAATTTTTCGATGCCCTCGACATCCTTCTTCACGCCCCGCCAGGCGGCCGATTTCTTCGCAAGGAAATTCAGATTTTCCTTGTTGAGATAATGGCCGGCATGGATCATGTCCTTTTCAAAATTTCGGTAGAACGCTTTTAAGGCATGGGTGAGCCCGCGCTCCTGCATCTCGCGAAGCCCCCGCCCCGTCCCAATCAGCTCCGGAGGGACGCCGAGGGAATAGAGGACGGCCGTAAAACCGATCGCGCGAGGGAGACGCTTGCCCCCGAAGCCGCGCGCATACCCGAACAGCCCGATATGGAGCATCCGCTCGCGGCGCTCTGGGATGATTTTTGAGAAGCTGTTGACCATCCCGGCCAGGCCCTCGACCGTCCGCTGGTAATGCTTCGTGAAGAGTTCGCTCAAGGCCTCGCCCTCCTTGATCTCCCCGGGTGTATAGATCCGCGGGCGGCCTTTTTCCAGGTTGTGGTTGAGATACTGGAGCGACCGCTTCACGTCCTTCAAGGGATAGTCATATCGGTAGGCCGACTGGATCGTGACGGTCCGCACGCCGGAATATTCGGCCAGAAAATCCTTGACCCGGTCCGGGGCCAGCCCGCCGCGAAACGGAAGCGAACCCACGCCGATGATCGGGAAGACCGGGATGCCTGATTCCTTTTCAAATGTGTAGTATTCCGACAGTGCGATCTTGGCCGCGACGACGGCCGGAACCAGCCCGGCGTTTAAGGGCGGATCGGACCGCGCGATGAACGGCCGCAGGTAGTCCGGCCGCGTCCCGTACTCCTTTTCATGAAGCTCCAGATAGTCGTGAAGAATCTTGCGCGAGCCGGTCAGTTCCGAGATGCCCTCGATCAACGGGATGACACGGAGGTATTCGATCCCCTTCCGGTTTCCGAAGGCCGTATGCTTCAGGTGCGCCACCTGACCAAAGGTCTTTTGCAAATGGATCAGTTTCTTGGCCTCGTCCGTCATCGGCAGTATCACTTCGAAGACCGGCGGATGGGCGAAACCCAGATCGGCCGTCAGGTCTTCAAAAGTCAGTATGCCCATGTAGGCGCGGGCCAGGCGGTAGCCTTTTTCGTGCCAGATGTTCGGAAGACGGAAGGTGAGAAAGACGTCCCGGCCCAGGTGAACCCGTTTGAAAAAATCGTAATAGCTCGAGAGAAGCTTGTCCACCACGGCCTCGTCCACATACTTCCCCTCCCAGTCCCACATATATTCCTGGCAATGGAGGTCCTTGAAGGCGCTGATGCATTCCTCGATCTCCTCCTGGGTACTGATGAAGGCCTCCCCGCTTTTCTTCCAGTACGGGACGTTGGCATGGTCCGGATGCTGCGTCGCCATCGTGGCCGGAAATTTTCGATCCGCTTTTTGCAACATAATTCGAAAAGATACCAGAATCCCCCGGAATCCTCAACCGAAATCAGGGAAATCGGCCCGTTTCTTGAACTCGGTTCCCGATTTTGATACACTCGTTCCACCATGCTCGAAGTCCAGATAGTACTCGGCGACAGACTGGTTCACAAGGCCGTGGTCTCCAAAAACCGGATCACGGTCGGACGGTCGGACGAGAACGACGTCGTCCTCCCGGACAAATTCGTGTCGCGCCTGCATTGCGTGATCGAAAAACAGGACGGCAAGTTTATCCTGTCCGACCAGAGCGCCAACGGAACGTACGTCGACAAAACCCGCGTCGAAAAAACGATCCCCCTTCCGTTAAAATGCAGCATCGGCATCTATCCCTATGTTTTAAACTGCACCTTCCACCCGGATGAATCCACCGCGCCGATCGAGACCGCCCGGGGCCGCTTCGTCGCACTTCCCAGCCGCCCGGAGGCGCCGTCCGCGGCCACGGTCCAGTACTACTTCGGCCTGCTGGTCGGCGACTCGCCCGCGATGCAGGCCGTCTACACGGTGATCCGGAAGATGGCCGACAGCACGGCCACCGTGCTGATCCAGGGGGAAAACGGGACGGGCAAGGAACTCGTGGCGAAGGCGATCCATCAGTCCGGGAACCGGCGGGAGCGTCCTTTTATCGCGATCAACTGCGCCGCGATTCCGGACGCGCTGATCGAGAGCGAACTGTTCGGATATGAAAAGGGCGCCTTCACCGGCGCGGCCGGCTCAAAAAAAGGAAGGTTCGAAGAGGCCGACGGCGGCATGATTCTGCTGGACGAGATCGCCGAGCTGAGTCCGCCGGCCCAAGCCAAGCTTCTCCGTTTTTTGCAGGACCGCACCCTGACCCGGCTGGGCGGCGCCAAAAGTCTGACGGTGGACGTGCGTGTGCTGGCCGCCACCAATCAGGATCTTGAGGCGGCCGTTCGCGAAAACCGTTTCCGGTCGGATCTCTATTTCAGGATTCGTGTCGTTCAGATCGCCCTCCCGCCCCTCCGTGAACGCAAAGAGGATCTTCCGCTCCTGATCCGGCACCTGCTCCAGAAACTGGCCGCCGAGGAGCGGCTTCCCGGCCCCCCGATACTGACGGAGCCGGCCCGGACGCGGCTGACGGCCTACGACTGGCCCGGAAACATCCGGCAGCTTGAAAACGTTTTGTACAGCGCGATGGTCGCGTCCCAACCGCCGCACCCGATTGAGGAGAGCCACCTCGACCTTCAAACCGGCCTGTACCCCGCCGCTGCTTCAACTCCGGCCGCGCAACCGGGCGGGACGGGTTTCGACGAAACCGCGAAACAAACGCTTCTGTCGGTAATGGAACGCTTCGGCTGGAACACGGCCCGCGCGGCCGAGGCCTTGAAGGTCAGCCGGGGAACGATCTATTACAAGCTCAAAAAATTCAAGATCAAGATCAAAACTCGGACCCGGCCCTGATCGCATCCTTTTTCAAGAATTTAGAATCCCTTCCGAGTTTTTGAAATCCAAGCCTCTTCATTTCGTTCCGCTCCTCCCGTTTCATGAGCTTTCCCGAATCTGAGAGCTGCACGGGTGAACCATTCATGAAAAACCACTCAGGTATGCATCTTGCTTATATTCAGTCAAAATGACGACGATGCATTCTTCCTATCAGATCGAGGCCGAGGGTCTCACGGATGTCGGCCGGAAGCGCCAGATCAATGAAGACGCGATCCTGCTGACTCCGGAACAACATCTCTATCTGCTGGCGGACGGGCTGGGCGGCCATCTGGCCGGCGAGGTCGCGAGCCAACTCGCGGTGAAAACGATCCGGGATTTTCTTTCCCGATTCAACCCGGCGGAAGACACCTGGCCGGTGGATATCGATCCCTCCCGTTCCGATGCGGCCAATGCGCTTGCGACCGGCATCCAGCTGGCCAACCGGACCATTTTCAACCAGGCGGGAATGACCCTGTCTCAAAACGGCATGGCCACCACGCTGGCGGCGCTTCGGATCGTTCAGGACACCGCTGTGATCGCCCATGTGGGCGACAGCCGATTGTACCGGATACGCGACGATAAAATTCTGCAGTTGACGGAAGATCACACCGTGATTAACGAGCTTCGCCGTCAGAACCATCTCCCGGCCGACGCGGCGGCTCAGGAGGACCATTCCTCCCGTTACCGGCATGTACTGACGCGCGCACTGGGCCAGACCGAGGCGGCCCGTATTGATCTGCGGGAGGAACCGCTGCGGGACCGGGATTTTTTCCTCCTCTGCTCGGACGGATTGAGCAACATGGTCTCGGACGACCGCATCCTGATTCTGATTCATCAGCGCTCGGACAGCCTTAAAGCGGCCTGTCAATCACTGGTGGACGAAGCCAATAAAAACGGCGGCAAGGACAACATTTCCTGCATCCTCGTCCGCTGCACGATCCCGCTTCAATAACATTGCTTCCGATAGACCTATTATGA
>JACQHO010000051.1 GCA_016198945.1 Nitrospirota bacterium
GGTTTATTATGCAAACTACTTGAGGTATTTTGAGCGGGCCCGGACCGAGTATCTCCGGGACCGGGGCGTGGATCTCGGTGCCTGGGCCGAAAAAGGGCTCTATTTTGTAGTGTCCCGCGTCGAGATCGATTACAAGGCTCCGGCCCGTTATTCGGATCTCATCGAGATCGAAACGGCCGTGACCGATCTCTCCAAAGCAAGCCTGACCTTCTCCCATGCCGTCCGGGACCAGAGCGGCCGGTTGATCGCCGATTCGACAGTGGTCCTGGTCTGCGTCTCGCAAAGCCGTCCCCGTCGAATTCCGGATGAAATCGCCTCTATCATCTGAACGGCATTCGGATTACTTGGCCAGAATACAGGCGGCCCAGTGGCCGGGGCGGATCTGGACCAGGGGGGGATCTTCTTTCAAACAATCCGGGATTCGTTTAGGACATCTTGAATAGAAGCGGCATCCCGGAGGAAGGTTGACCGGGCTTGGAAGGTCGCCTTCCAGGAGAATCCGATTGCGCTTGATCTTGGGGTCCGGGATCGGGATGGCGGTTAGAAGGGCTTCGGTATAGGGATGGAGCGGTTGGCGGTAAAGATCCGGGGCCTGCGCCAGCTCGACGATGCGTCCCAGATACATCACCGCGACGCGATCGCTGATATGCCGGACGACATTCAGATCGTGCGCAATGAAGATCATGGAGAGCGCGTACTCTTCCTGAATGTCCTCGAGCAGATTGATGACCTGTGCCTGAATCGAGACATCCAGCGAGGAGACCGGTTCGTCGGCCACGATCAACTTCGGGTTCAGGGCCAGGGCCCGGGCCACGCCGATCCGTTGGCGCTGGCCGCCGCTGAATTCATGCGGGTAGCGGTTCACGACTTCCGGATCCAGTCCGACCTTCTCAAGCAGTTGCCGCACGCGCGCGCGGCGTTCATCTCGGGCCCCGATCCGGTGAATGATCAGCGGCTCCTCCAAGGTGGCTCCGATCGTCATGCGGGGGTTGAGGGAGGCGTAAGGATCCTGAAAGATGATCTGCATCTCGCGGCGCAATTCGCGCATCCGCCGGGCCCCGGCCTCAAAAATATTTTCGTCCATAAATCGGATTTCGCCCGACGTGGGTTCCAGCAGGCGTAAGATCAGCCGGCCGGTGGTTGATTTTCCGCAGCCGGACTCGCCGACCAGACCGAGAATCTCGCCTTTTTTCAGATCGAAACTGACGCCGTCCACGGCATGGACGCGGAGATTCTTTCGGCCGAACAGACCGTCGCCGACCGGAAAATATTTTTTGAGATTCTTGACCGAGAGCAGTGCGGTCTCGGCGGATTCATCCCGGGTTGAGTCAGGTCGGGTCAAGGTTCCGGCATCCATCACGGCGTGTCTCCAAAAGCGACCCAGCACCGGACGCGATGGCCCGGCCGGACTTCTTTCAACGGAGGTTCTTCCCGGCCGCAGCGAGGGACAGCGACGCCGCAACGGGGTGTGAATTTGCAACCGGGCAGTTCTTCCGTCATCTTTGGAACGGCGCCTGGAATCGCCTGGAGCCGGTCCCTTCGTCCGCCGGCCTTGTCAAAACGCGGGAGCGATGCCAGCAGCCCCTGTGTGTAGGGATGGAGTGGATGGGAAAACAGTTCCTCGGTGGCGGCTTCCTCGACAATGCGTCCGGCGTACATGATGGCCACGTCGTGGGCCACTTCGGCGATCACGCCGAGATCGTGCGAGATCAGGACCAGGGACATGCCGAGCCGATTACGGAGTTCCTCCAGCAGCACAAGGATCTGGGCCTGAATGGTGACGTCCAGCGCGGTGGTCGGTTCATCGGCAAAAACGATTTCGGGGTTGCAGGAGATCGCCATCGCGATCATGACCCGTTGCCGCATTCCCCCGCTCAGTTGGTGGGGATAGTCGTCCACCCGCCGCTCGGCCGACGGGATTCCGACAAGGTCGAGCAGCTCGATCGCGCGGATACGGGCATCCTTTCGGTTCATGTTGAGATGAAGCCGGAGCATTTCAGAGATCTGATTCCCAACGGTAAAGACCGGATTAAGAGAGGTCATCGGTTCCTGAAAAATCATCGCGATCTTTTTGCCGCGAATCGCTTGCATCTCGTTTTCTTTCAGGGTCATCAGATCGGCGCCGTTGAACCATACCTGTCCCGAAACGATCTTCCCGGGCGGCTGTGGAATGAGTCGCATCACCGAGAGGGCCGTGACGGACTTGCCGGAGCCGGATTCGCCCACCACGCCTAAAACTCTTCCCGATCGGACCGTGAGATCAATTCCGTCCACGGCCCGCACGACGCCCTCGGCGGTATGAAATTGCGTTTTGAGATTTTTAATGCTTAGAACGGCCGGGTTCACGGTATCCTCGGGGGAACGCAAGGCTACGGTTTTTTGGCCAGGTTGAGATAAACCTGAACGGCGCGGTTGGCGGGATCGATTTTCTGCGCGGCTTTCCATTCCTCCAGGGCGCGGTCCCGTCGGCCCTGGGTATAGTACGTGATGCCGAGGTGAATATAGGCGGATACATATCGGGGACCTGCGTTTTTTGCTTTAACAAACGCTTCGACGGCCTGGTCCAAGTCGCCTTTTTCCCTTAACGCGATCCCGATTTTGGTCAGAATGTCCACGAAGTTCGGACGGATCTCCACGGCCTTCCGGTATTCGTCCAGCGCTTGCTCGTACCTTCCCAATTCATAATAGGCATCCCCCAACTTGCCGTGCTCGTTGGCCAGCTTCCCTTGAATAAAAGGATCGAGCGAGGCGGGCTCGGAACGAACCACCTTTGCGGCCTGGTTGAAAACCCTTTCGGCCGCCTCAAAATTCCGGAGCTCGTTATAGGTGACGACCAGATTGAGGGAGGCGTCCGTGTATTTGGGATTCAGCGCGAGGGCCTTCTCGAAATACTGTGAGGCGCGTTCATAGAGGCCTTTTTGAACACAGATCAGGCCCAGGCGGTTGAAGACATCGGCATATCCCCGCGAGTTGCGGTCCAGGAGTTTTAGATAGAGTCGCTCCGCTTCGTCGAACCGTTGATCGTCGAAATATTCCTGGGCGGTGCGGTACACCTTTTCAAATTCGGGGTCCGTGGCCATCGTGCGACCACTATAAAAGAAAAGCGCCGTGCTGTCAACTGCGACCGATCATCTTTGTCCCGTTCTTTCCGTCTTATTATTGTCTTGATTGTTTTCCCTTCATTCGGTAGAGTGACCGCCATGAAGATTTTAAAGGCCGAGTTCGTCAAGAGTTGTGTCGCGTTGGAAGACTGTCCGAAAGACGATCTTCCGGAGATCGCAGTCGTGGGCCGTTCCAATGTCGGCAAATCGTCGTTGTTGAACTGCCTGCTGCAACGAAAAGGGCTGGCGAAGACAAGCGGCACGCCCGGAAAAACACGGCTCATCAATTTTTTCAAAACCACGCTGGGGCTGAACCCGCCATTGACCTTTTATATCGTGGATCTCCCGGGATACGGGTATGCCAATGCCTCGAAGATTCGTATCGCCGACTGGGGAGCCATGGTCGAGAATTATCTCGCCCATCGCACCGAGCTTCAAAGTCTGATCGTATTGCTGGATATCCGCCGCGAGCCGGGGCCTCTCGATCAACAATTATTTTCCTGGCTCGATTCCTACAAA
>JACQHO010000052.1 GCA_016198945.1 Nitrospirota bacterium
CATGTTGTTCAGATCGCTTCGAACAAGACCATGCTTGGCTCGCTGGATACGGTCATCGCTCTGACGGCTGACGACAATCTGACCATTCTCGATTTTCACACCGATGCCGGTTTCCGGCGAACGGGCCAGTTCCCCCTTCGGGCCCTTGACGCGCACCCCGGCTTCCTCGACTTTGACCTGCACGCCGGTTGGAATCGTGATCGGCTTTTTACCCACACGTGACATAGAATTTTTCCTTTGACTGGCTGGGAACAGACCCTAAATCCGTCCCCCGGTTGATCACCAAATATAACAGATCACTTCCCCGCCCATTTGACGTTTTCGGGATTCCTGGTCCGTCATCATGCCTTTCGGAGTCGACACGACGGCCATGCCCAATCCGCCGCGCACCCTGGGGACGGCATCCTTCCCCACATAAACCCGTCTGCCGGGGCGGCTGATCCGCCGCATCCCGTTGATGAGCGGGGCCTCATTGAGATACTTCAGTTTGATCCGGAGCATCGGGTGGCCTTCTTCCGACACCGTCTCAATACCGCGAATAAAACCCTCGTCTTGAAAAATCCGCGCGATGCTTTGCTTGAGCTTTGATGCAGGAACATCGACGTACTCGTACTTGCGCCGGATCGCATTGCGCATACGGTTCAGCATATCGGATATGGGATCGGTCATCATCGAGATAAAACTCCTTTTACCAACTGGACTTAATCACGCCGGGAATGTCCCCCCGGAGGCCGAGGTTGCGGAAACAAATACGGCACATGCGAAATTTTCTTAAAAATCCGCGGGAACGTCCGCATACCGGACAGCGGTTGTATTTTCGAACCTTGAATTTCGGTTCGGCCTGCGCTTTCAGAATCAATGCTTTTTTAGCCACTCCCTACTCCCTGGTTTGTCTTTACGTCCGAAAAGGCATGCCCAACAGACCCAGCAGCGCCTTGCCCTCGTCATTGGATCGGGCCGTTGTCGCGATGGTAATATCCATACCATGGGTCGAGGTCACTTCATCATACTTGATCTCCGGAAAGAGGAGCTGCTCCTTCAGGCCCAAGCTGTAATTCCCCCGGCCGTCGAATGATTTCGGCGAAACCCCCTTGAAATCGCGAATCCGGGGAAGCGCGACGTTGAAAAACCGGTCCAGAAACTCATACATGCGCTGGCCGCGAAGCGTCACCTTACAGCCGATCGCCATTCCCTGTCTCAGCTTGAAACCCGAAATTGACTTCTTGGCCCGCGTCACAACCGGTTTTTGGCCCGTGATCATCGTCAGTTCATTGACGGCGGACTCCAGGAGCTTTGCATTCTGGATGGCCTCGCCCATCCCGACGTTGAGCACGACCTTCTCCAAGCGCGGGACCTGCATCGGATTCTTGTATGCGAACTGCTTCATGAGATCGGGAACGACCGTTTTCCGATATCGGTCCTTCAAGCGAGACGGAACGATCTCCTGCGGGGACGGTTTGGCCTTGGCCTTTTCCTTGACAGCCGGCTTGATCTCTTTTTCAGGTTTTGTCTTTTCTTTAGCGCGTGCCATGCCGTCCTCCAACGCTCCTATTTCGACTCGCTATCCTCGATCAATGATTTCGCCGCACTTCTTGCAATAACGCATTTTCTCGCCGTCGTCCATCACCCGGATGCCGGTCCGCGCGGATTTCCCGCAGCTCTTACAGACGATCCTTACGTTCGACAGATGAATCGAGGCTTCCTTTTCGATGATGCCGCCCTGCCGGTGTTGCTGGCTCGGTTTCATGTGACGTTTGATGATATTCAATTTTTCAACGAACACGCGCTGTTTGGCGCGGTTCACTTCAAGAACCTTGCCTGTTTTTCCCCGGTCCTTTCCGGTCGTGATCATCACGGTATCGCCTTTTCGGATCCTGAACTTCGGAAGGACGGTGTCTTGCTCGTTCATGACGGCTCCCACGATTTACAGCACCTCCGGCGCCAGAGAAATAATCTTCATGAATTTTTTCCCTCGGAGTTCCCGTGCGACGGGACCGAAGATGCGAGTCCCGACGGGTTCTCCCTGGGCATTGATCAGAACGGCGGCGTTTCGGTCAAACCGGATGTAGGATCCGTCCTCCCGACGGATTTCTTTCGCCGTCCGGACCACCACCGCCTTGGCCACGTCCCCCTTTTTGACCGAGGCCTGCGGGATCGCCTCTTTCACGGCCACGGTAATCACGTCCCCAACCGTCGCATACCGCCTTCCGGATCCGCCCATGACATGAAAGCACATCACCTTTTTTGCGCCCGAATTATCCGCAACGTCCAATATCGTGTAATCCTGAATCATTCTTCCGCCTCATTAAAATAATCGGGGACAGATTTTAAATCCGTCCCCTACCCGTTTTACGACAACGCAGCGGGATTCTGCATCTCGGAGGGAGCAACGCCCTGAGACCGCTGAAGAATCTCGATCACCCGCCAATGCTTCTCCTTGCTGATCGGCCGGCTTTCCAAAATTCTAACGGTGTCGCCCACCTTGCACTCGTTTTGCTCGTCATGCGCTTTGAGCTTTGTGGTTTTTCGAACCACCTTCTTGTAGGTCGGATGAAGGAACACCCGTTCAATGATCACCACCACCGTTTTATTCATCCGATGGCTGATCACCTCCCCGATAAACGTCCTTCGCCGTTTCTTGATGCCTGCCTCTGCCGACATGTATTAATGTCCTTTCATGAAGATGCTGTTTGGGCCGCTGCACCGGCTTGCTTTTCACGAACCACGGTCCTGATCCGCGCGATTTCGCGCCGCGCGTTCTTGATCCGCTGGGGGTTCTCGATCCGGCCGCTCAAAACCTGATACCGGAGGTTGAACAGTTCTTTTCGGAGTTCCTTTTCCTTGACCACCAGCTCGTCGATCGTCAGAGCGCGAATTTCCTGGAGTTCCATCAGAATTTTCCTCGAGAAACCAATTGCGTGGCGACCGGAAGTTTATATGCGGCCAGTCGGAAAGCCTCCTGGGCCACCTCTTTTGTCACGCCGTCCATTTCATAAATAATCCGACCCGGGCGGACGGAGGCGACCCACAACTCCGGATTCCCTTTTCCTTTTCCCATCCGCGTTTCGGCCGGTTTCTTTGTGATCGGCTTATCGGGAAACACCCGGGTCCAGATCTTTCCTCCCCGTTTGATGAATCGGGTCATGGCAATACGCGCCGCTTCCAACTGGCGGGCCGTGATCCAGGCCGGCTCAAGAACCTTGAGCCCGAACTCGCCGAACGACAGTTCCGAACCCCGATACGCCTTCCCGAACCGTCGCCCCTTGTGCATCTTTCTGAATTTAACTTTTTTAGGACTCAGCATTATCGTCGCTCCGAGGACAACTCCGATCGGCCTTCCTGTTTTTCGGGCAGGGTCGGCAACAGCTCGCCCTTATAGATCAGGACCTTTACTCCGATCCGTCCGAAGGTGGTCCGGGCTTCGGCCAGTCCGTAATCAATATCGGCCCTCAAGGTATGGAGAGGCACACGGCCTTCGCGATACCATTCCGTCCGGGCGATCTCGGATCCGCCCAGCCGTCCGGCACAGGTGATTTTGATTCCCTGGGCGCCCAACCGCAGGGCGGCCTGGACACTTTTTTTCATGGCCCGCCGGAAGGCAATCCGTTTCTCCAATTGAACGGCGATATTCTCGGCGACCAACTGGGCATCCACCTCGGGCTTTCGGATCTCTTTAATGTTGATATAAATCTGGCGGGCGGTCTTGGCTTCCAATTCCGACTTTAATTTATCCACCTCGGCCCCTTTTCGCCCGATAATGATCCCGGGGCGCGCCGTGTGGATGTTGATCTTGACCTGGTTGCCCGAACGCTCAAGTTCAATTTTGGACACGCCCGCATGAGCCAGTTTTTCCTTGACCATTTTTCGTATCTTAAGATCCTCGTGAAGCAGCTTGGCATAATCCTTCTCGGCATACCAGCGTGAGTTCCATGTTTTGTTATAACCCAGACGAAACCCGATCGGGTGAACCTTTTGTCCCACGTCTTCCTCTCGCTATTGAGTCAAGGACGGTTTTTCGGTATTCACCGATGCAACCGCCGGTTTAGGCTTGCCGCCCGTTTTCGGCGCGACCACCACCGTGATATGACTGGTCCGTTTCTTGATCGGGTTGGCCCGGCCCATTGAGCGCGCGCGAAAGCGCTTCAACACCGGACCGCCATCCACATACACCCGGGTCACCCAAAGATCGTCCGGATCGCCGATTTCCAGGTTTTCCGCATTGGCCACAGCCGACTTGAGGACTTTCTCCACCACGCGCGAAGCGGACCTCGGCGTGAACTTCAATATGTTCAAGGCTTCGGCCACCTGATGTCCGCGAATCAGATCGACCACCAACCGGGCCTTGCGCGGTGCCACTCTTACAAATCTTAAAATCGCCTTTGCTTCCGTTGCCATGGACCTTTTCCAATCGTCAGAGGGATGTTGGGTCAAATTGTCTTATTTCAGCGCCGTCGCCTTTTCCGTCCGAGCCTGCCCGTGTCCTTTAAAGAAACGCGTTGGAGCAAACTCGCCCAGTTTATGACCGACCATGTTTTCCGTAATATAAACCGGAATGAATTTTTTGCCGTTGTGAACCGCCAGCGTGTGACCGATCATTTCCGGAATGATGGTCGACCGCCGGGCCCAGGTCTTGATGATCTTTTTATCGTTGGCCTCGTTTAAGACCCCGATTTTTTCCATCAGTTTCGCATCGATGAAAGGCCCCTTTTTGACAGACCGCGGCACCGTTTCTCTCCTTTAATTTATTCGTTTGATAATAAACCGACTCGTGTCTTTCCGTTTGCGCGTTTTATACCCTTTCGTGGGCATTCCCCAGGGTGAAACGGGATGAGGATTTCCCTGCCCGGATTTCCCCTCGCCGCCTCCATGCGGATGATCCACCGGATTCATCGCCAATCCCCGAACGATCGGCCGGCGCCCCATCCAGCGCGACCGCCCCGCCTTTCCGATCGAGATGTTTTCATGATCAAGATTTCCGACCTGCCCCACCGTCGCAAGACAGCGTGCATGGATCTTCCGCAACTCTCCCGAGCCCAGCCGGACGAGAACATAGTCCGCTTCCCGACCCATGATCTGTGCAACGGCCCCGGCGCTGCGAGCCAATTGCCCTCCCTTGCCGGGCTTCAGCTCCAGGTTGTGGACCTGAGTGCCCACCGGAATCACGCCGAGCGGCAAAGCATTCCCCGGCTTGATTTCGGCATCGCTGCTTGAAATAACCGGATCCCCCACACGGATTCCCACGGGAGCAAGAATATATCGCTTTTCGCCGTCCGCATATTGGAGCAGTGCGATTCGCGAGGAGCGATTCGGATCATATTCGATCGCGATGACCTTCGCCGGAATGTTAAACTTGTCGCGTTTAAAATCAATGATCCGGTAGGCCCGTTTGTGGCCGCCGCCGTGATGGCGGACGGTCATCTTTCCACCGTTGTTTCTTCCTCCGGAAGGAACATTGCGCGTCACAAGGCTCTTCTCGGGCCGGGTCTTCGTAATTTCTTCAAAGGTATGACCGGTCATGGCCCGGCGGCCCGGAGATGTGGGCTTGTATAGTTTTATCGGCATAATCGTTTACCCAACCTTACGGTTAAACACCCTCGAACAGTTCGAGTTTTTCGCCCTTCTTGAGGGTCAGAATGGCTTTTTTAAGATCCGAGCGTTTCCCCTCGAATCGTCCCAAGCGTTTGGTCTTGCCCTTTGTATTGATAATATGGACCGAATCAATCTTAACTTTTAAGGCCTCTTCAGCCGCCTGCTTAATCTCGATCTTGTTGGATTTCGGATTGACCAGAAAGCAGATTTTGTTAAGTTGTTCCTTGAGTCCGGTCATTTTCTCGGTCAGAAGCGGACGAACCAGAATCTGGTGAGGGTCTTTGTTCATGACCACACCTCCTGAAGCTTGGAGAGCGCTCCCTGCGGAATCAGCACCCGCCGGGCGCAGATCAAATCATAGACGTTCAGCCCCTGGACCGACACCACCTTGACCGAGGGAATATTCCGGACGGCCCGACTCAATTTCTCGTCGATCTCCGGCGCCACGATAATCGTTCGCTCGGTCGCCTCCAGCGCTTTCAGAATTGTGACCATCTGCTTTGTCTTCGCATCTCCCAACTCCAGACGATCCAGGACGAGAACGGAGCCGTCCTTGACTTTGGCCGTCAAAACCCCCCGCAGCGCCGCGCGGTATTTTTTCCTTGGAAAGGAATAACTGTAATCCCGCGGATTCGGGCCGAAAACGGTTCCGCCGCCCCGCCAGATCGGGGAACGCGTGGAGCCGGCCCGGGCGCGTCCGGTGCCTTTTTGACGCCACGGTTTTTTCCCGCCGCCGCTGACCATGCCCCGCGTCTTGGTCGCGGCCGTGCCCTGACGCATGGAGGCCCGCTGCATCACGACCGCCTCATGAATCAACGGTTTATTTATATCGGCTGCAAAGAGACGGTCATCCAAGTTAATGGTGCCGACCTTTTCTCTGCTCTGATTCACTACATCCACGGTTGGCATCTTTTTATCATCCCGTCTATTTACGATTCGACTTTCGAATCAACACCAGGGCCCCCCGATAACCCGGAACGGCCCCTCTCACAAAGAGCAGGTTCTCATCCTTCCGAACCTCGATCACCTCCAGACCGAGGACCGTCACCCGCTCGGCTCCCATGTGCGCCGGCAGCCGTTTATTCTTTCGGACCCGGGAAGGCCCGGAGCTGCTCCCGATCGAACCGGGCTCTCGATGAAACATGGAGCCGTGCGTTTCAGGTCCGCCCGCAAAATGATGCAGCTTGACCACCCCGGCAAAGCCCTTGCCCTTCGAAATTCCGGTGACATCCACGCGCTCACCTTTTTGGAATTGATCCGCACCGACCACCGCTCCGACCTCCAGCGCCTTGAGATCCCCTTTGAATTCGCGGAGGTGCCTGGAAAAGGGAACATTGGCCTTCTTTAAATGGCCGCGCTCCGCCTTGCTGAGTTTTTTCTCGGAGACTTCCTGGAAAGAGATCTGAACCGCTTCATAACCGTCCCGGTCCTTTGTTTTTTTCTGGACCACCCGGCATGGGCCGGCGGCGATCACGGTCACGGGCACAATCTTCCCGTTCTCGATATACACCTGGCTCATCCCTAATTTTTGACCCACCAATCCCTGAACTGTCATGTTCTTATCCCGTCCGATTAGGTCTTAATCTCGACATCAACTCCGGCCGACAAATTCAATTTCATCAAGGCATCCATGGTATCCTGGGTCGGCTCCAAAATATCAATCAAGCGCTTGTGAGTCCGGATCTCAAACTGCTCGCGTGATTTTTTATCGACGTGGGGTGACCGCAACACCGTAAATTTATTGATCACGGTCGGCAATGGAATGGGCCCCGAAATCTTCGCTCCCGTGCGCTTCACCGTCTCAACAATCTCCACGACGGACTGATCCAAGACACGGTAATCAAAGCCTTTTAACCTGATTCTAATTCGCTGATCAATCATCGATTCCCCTTACGCAATGACTTCGCTGATGACGCCGGCGCCGACCGTCCGACCGCCCTCCCGGATCGCAAACCGCAATTCCTTCTCCATCGCGATCGGCGTGATCAACTCCACATCCATCCGAACGTTATCCCCCGGCATCACCATCTCCACGCCCTTCGCCAGCGTCACCACCCCCGTCACATCCGTCGTCCGAAAATAAAACTGCGGCCGATACCCGTTGAAAAACGGCGTGTGCCGGCCCCCCTCTTCCTTCGTCAGGATATACGCCTCCGCCTTGAACTTCGTGTGCGGCGTGATGCTCCCCGGCTTCGCCATCACCATCCCCCGC
>JACQHO010000049.1 GCA_016198945.1 Nitrospirota bacterium
GTGCGGTTGACAAACCGGATGGCCTCGCTCCCGTTGGAAACCGTTCCGACGACCGACAGACGAGGGGATGTCTTCAAAATTCCGGAAATGGTCTGTCGATAAAACGCCGAATCGTCAACGACCAGGACTTTAATCCGTTCCATCCGACGCACCTTTATTTGGGGATCTGTGTCGCATTGCGGTCAAGTTTCTGATAAACCATGTCATACTTTAAGTGACGGAGCGCGAAGGCCGCGGTGATGTTGATCAGCGATTCCGAGTGTCCCAGGAGGAGATACCCGCCGTTTTTTAACTTCCCGTGAAACATCTCGATCGTTTTTCGCTTCGCGGCCATGTCAAAGTAAATAATCACGTTGCGGCAGAAGATCACGTCCATGGGATTGATAAAGGCCAATTTATTGGTGTCCAGAAGGTTGAGATGCAAAAAAATCACATTCTTCTTCACGGCGTCCGAGATCCGATACGCGCTGTCCTCTTTTTTGAAATATTTGGAAAGATACTTTGGATCGGTCGATCGAAACGCGGCCGGCTGATAAAGCCCCCGGCGGGCGGATTGAAGCACGCGCTGGCTGATGTCCGTGGCAAAAATCTCGATCGTCCAGTCCCGAAACTCCTCCTTCTCCTGCAGCATCATCGAGATCGTGTACGGTTCCTCGCCGGTCGAGCAGCCGGCGCTCCAGATCCTCAGCGATTTGGCTCCGTTCTTCTTGGAAGCGATCTCAGGAAGGATTTCCTCGGAAAAGGACTTCAGTTGTTGCTCCTCGCGGAAGAAATAGGTCTCGTGAATCGTCAGGAGGTCGATGACATTGGCCAGCTCTTCGGTTTTCTTGCGGTCATACTTGAGATAGAAATAGTAGTCCCGGAAACCGTCGAATTGCAATCGCTGCACGCTGTGGAGCAGGCGATTCTCGACAAAATACTTCGCGCGCTCATCCAGCACCACCCCGCTTTGCTCGTACATGAGATCTCTGAAGAGATGGAAGACGTCATCGGAGAGTGTCGGAGACTTGTTTTCGGTTGTCATCGCACTGTCGGTGAAGGCTTAGGGTTGTTTCGCAAATTGAGCCAGGGCCCGCTGTGCGGATTGTTGAACTAACCGATCGGGATCGTTCTTCGCCAATCGCTCAAGTGATTCGATGGCCTTCGTATCCCTCAGCATTCCCAGCGCCTGGGCGGCCGACGCGCGGATCCCCCAATTGCCATGATCGAGGAACGCCCGGATCCGCTGCGCAATGGATCGGTCGGCCAGTTCCCCCAAGACGGCGATGGCCGCTTTGATAACGTCCGTGTCGGTGCCGGCGGTCATTTCAAAGATGGCGTCGGCCAGGCGCCGGTCCTGAAACCGACCCAGAGCCTCGATGGCGGCAATCTGGACCACGCCCACCTTGTCTTTCAGCATCCCGATCAGCAACGTCTTGACCGCTTCGTTTTTCCGGGTTCCCAAACCCCGCGCAACCGCCGCCCTCACCCAGATATTATCATCGGTGATGAGTGGATCAACATGTTTAAGCAGGTCCATTTCAGGGTGCCGTCCCACCGCCGCCAGGGCGGCCAACCGAACCGTCGGATCTTCATCGGCCAGGGCCGGGACCAGCAGATGTTCAACATCGGAGCCGTCGAATTCACTTAAGGCCTCCACGGCGGATCGCCGAACGGCCGGGTCCTCATCCTTCAGACAGAACGACAGTTTCGGAATCCCCTCCACGGCCTTCATTTTTCCGATCACGTTGATCGCATTGCATCGAAGCGCGGCTTTATCGCTGCCCATCAACTCGATCAATCTGGAAACGACGGCCGGGCTCTTCAGGAGGCTCAATGCCTGGATCGCGGATTCCTGAACGCTGATGTATTGATCCGCCAAAAGGTCCAGAACCGCCTGGGCCGCGGAGGGATCATGGATCCGGCCGAGGGCCACGGCCGCGGTTTGACGAACATGCCCGTTTGGATCCCCCAACAACCGGATGAGGGCGTTTACGGACCGACGGTCCCCGACCTCCCCCAAAATTCTGGCGATGCCTTCTCGGGCCACCTCATTGACCGCCGCCATCTCCTGGAGCAAAACGTCCACCGGCGCAGGCTTCATCCGGATCAGGGCCCGGATGGCCTCCTCGCGAAGGCTGCCGTCGATCATCTTGACGATGCGGGCCGCCGCCTGCGCGTCCTCCATCCAGCCCAACACCTTGACCGCCGCCGATTGAATCTTTTCATCCGAATGGTTCAGGGCATCGTATAAGAAAAGGGCCGCTTTTTGATCGTAGTCTTGCCGAAGACGATCCAGGATGGATGCCTGTCGCTCGCTTGAGACCCGTCCGAAATGGTCCACCAGCGCCTTTAACGCGGACTCTTTTATTTTTGGGGTTCCTTCCCGCAGCCCGGCCAGTATCGGCATCAGCACGGCGGGAAGGGAAAACGTTCCCAATGCCTCCAACGCAACCCGTTCCAGCCCCTTCCGTTTGACGATTTGAATGATCGAAGCCGCCACGCGCTCATCTCCCAACCGTTCGAGCGCTTTAACCGTTGTATAACTGATCAGGGCATGGTCGGTTCTCAGGAGGGGCAGCAGGACATCCACGGTCGAAAGGTCCTTGATCTTCCCCAGCGACTCTATCGCCGCCAGTTGCACATTTTCATCCGGATCCTCAAGTATCCGCCGCAACTCCGGAACGGCCTGTTGATCCCCGATCTCGCCCAACACCTCGATGATCATTTTCTTAACATCTTTATTCGCCTTTCTCAAATGCGCCAGCAGCGGCAAGACGGCGGTTTTTCCCAGTTGACACAAGGCCTCCTCCGCCGCATTCCGCTTCCCGACGTTGCCCTCCGGATACAGCACCTGAATCAGCCGCTCAGCCAGTTGTTCCGTCCGATCAAGGCCTGCCACGGCCATCACGGCTGTTTTTCGGACGCGCCATTCCGGATCGGCCATCATATCGATCAAATAGGTCGTGTATTTTGAATCTTTGAACAGGGCGAGTTTTTCAACCGCATGCAGACGGATTTCCGGATTCCCGTCTTGCAGTTCTTTGAGGATCTGCTGCGTTTCCTTCTCCATGGATTCCCCTCGATTACGCCCGTTTCTGCATTTCGGTTTTTCTTTTCTGGACGAAGTCGTCAATCGCCTCCCGGTAATAATCCGTGGACGCGACGATGTCGGATGGAACCCGGCTCTCGTAGAGTTTTCTGCCCTCGTCGATTTCATCCCGGAGGGCGTCGAAAATCTGGCCGCTCCGAACTCCCTCTTCCACGGCGCGCTGATTATAGAGGGCGATGTCCGACATGATGATTCGGGCCAGCCGTTTTGCGGCCTCATGAGCGGCAGGATCCCCGACCATCCGGGGTTGGGGTGAAGGCGCTTTGAGAACCTGGGAAGCTGTTTTTTCCGGGGCCGGTTTTCGCTCCTCCTCCAGCATGTTTTCAAAAACTTGCTCGATGGACATGGCCTGCTCCATGGCCTTGGCCTTTTGGGGTGAGACCGTCGAGCGGGGTTCTACGGCCGATGGGGGCGGCGGCTCGGGCGATCGGGCGGCCGGTTGGTCAGCGATTCCGGCCGTGGAAGCCGGTTGTTTTTTGGATTCAAGGACTCGATTGATTTTAGGAAGGAGCTGGTCGTGAATGTGATGCCGCTCGATATAATCATCGGCGCCGTACAGCGACTCCGGTTCCCGTTTGTACCGTGTTTTATCGTGAACGGACGCCAATAGAATAACCCCGATTCCCTTCAGATCGCTTCTTTTTTTGATCCGAGGAGCGATCTCAAAACCGAGAATATCCGGAATCCCGACATCCACAATGACGATGCCCGGCCGTTCCCGTTCCAACAAGGTCATGACGTCCTGCCCGACGCCGCCCGGCACCCACTCAAATCCGCCGTCGGCCAGGACCTCCCGAATCATTTCGTTGCTGGCCTCACCCTCCACGACCGCCATCACTTTTTTCTCATTCAGCGGGGATCCGGACGGCGCCGATGGAGCGGATGGGGCGGCGGCCGAGGCCGTATCGAGCGCGACGACCAATGAAACCGTCAGGGCCGTCCGGCAGGAGGCGCAGGTCATCTGAACATCTTTCCTGAGCGGAATTTGATCCAGTTGTAGCGGACTGCGACATTTTGGACAAATCGCCGGCATTCGGGATCTCCCTTAACCGGGAGGGGACGGGTTTCCAATCGGTCCCCGGACCCGTACGTTACAGTTTAAATTTGTCGATTTCGTGGGACAATTGGGTGGCCTGCTTCATCAGTTCTTCAACCGCGATTCCCACATTTCCGATCGTGTCGATATTTTGCTCGACCACCGTTTTAATCCGGTCCACGGCTTTCAAAATATTGGCGCTCTCCTCGGTTTGTTTGCGGGTGGACTCCGCAATTTCCTTGACCTGCCTGGCGACCCGCTCGACGATTTCATTAATCTGCTTGTTGCCGACCGATTGCTCCTGAGTCGCATTTTTTACTTTGGCCGCGATATCCTTCATCTTCTCAGTTGAACTGATGATTAACTCGGACCCTTTGAACTGTTCATGGGTCGCATGCGCGATCTGCTGAACCATTTCTGTCACCTGCCGCATGGATTCCGAAACCCGTATCACGCCTTTGGTTTGCTCATCCGTCGCGCGCGCAATTTCCTGAATCCGGTCGGTGGATTGTTTCGAACTTTCGAGAATTTTGTTCAATACCGAACCCGCCTCCCCGGCCAGATGGACCCCCTCCTCGACGCTCTTCGACCCCCGGTTGATGGCCAGCACCGCATTCTTGCTTTCGTCCTGCAGGGCTCGAATAATGTCGTGGATCTCCTTGGTGGAGGTGGCCGTCCGATCCGCCAACTCCTTGATTTCCTGGGCGACGACCCCGAAGCTTTTGCCGTGCTCGCCGGCCTGGGCCGCGATAATGGCCGCATTGAGCGCCAGCAGGTTTGTCTGTTCGGCCACTTCGTCAATGACGTTTAAGATCTTGCCGATGCTTTCCGTTCGTGATTTAAGACCGTGGATCACCTCGCTGACCTGCTGGGAATAGACCTGGATCTTGCTGATCCCCTGAATCGTCAATTCCGTCGCGCGCCGGCCGCGCTCGGCGTCGTCCGTCACGCCTTTCGATAATTGAACGGTATCGATGACATTGGAACGGATCTGTTTGATGGACGCATCCATTTGCGTCATCGAGGCGGCGGTGTCCTCCGCGGCCGTATTCAGACTGGTCACGTTCTCATCGATCTGTTTAACGGAAGAAGACATTTCAAGGATCGATGCCGTCGAATCCTCAACGGTCGAGGACAAAACGGCCGCGCTCCGCGCAATCTCATCGATGGAAGAGGACATCTGAAGAATTGCGACCGCGCTCTCCTCCGTCAGGGACGACAGCGAAACGGCATTTTCGGCCACGTGATGAATGGACGCGTTCACGGCCTGGACCGCTGCGGCGGTCGTTTCAACGGCGCGCATCTGGACATCCGCTCCGACGCTGATTTGTTTCGTTCCCCCGAGGAGCTGCTGGGATACGCTTTTGACCTGCCCGGCGGCCTTGGAGACTTGCGTGATAATATGATGCAGCTTCTCAACAAACTTATTGAACCACCGAGCCATGTCGCCGATCTCATCCCGGTAATTGACCTCGATCCGCACGGTGAGATCCCCTTCCCCCTCCGCGATGTCCTTCACGCGGCCCACCACATTTTGGACGGGCGTCAGGACGACCCTTTTCATCATCACCCGCAGCAGGGCGATCAGGATCCCGATGGTGGCCAGCGACGCCATCAACAGGTACCGTTGGTTTTCTCCCAAAGCCGCGTGCGCCCCCTCCAGAGAGGTGGAGATCATCAGGATGCCGCGCACCGAATAACCCGTGCCGTGACACAGGGCGCATTTAGGAAAATTCGGGAGCGGTCTCAGGTAGGTCATGACCGGCACCCCGTCGATCTCTTCGAAGTAGATGTCGTCCAACATGCCGCGCTTCAGGGCATTCTCTTCCACCGTGCCCAATTTCGTCTCATGGAGGGTTTGAACGGTTTTACTGAAATAGTCCTTGAAGGCGGGATTGTCCGTTCCGGAGGCCGAATTTGATTTCCGGTCGGCATGGTCCCGCTCCCACTCCGGTTTGTAGAGGGTCGGGATTCGCTGTTTCACATCCGCCAGGGTCTTAAAATCCATGAACGCCTCGTCCCGGCCCCGGCCCTCGCCGACATACGGCGCATCGCCCCGCACGATCTGGATTCGCTTGATGTCCTCCAGTTTCTTGAGATCCTCCATTAAAAACCGGACCACGTCCGCGCGGAAGGCCATCATGTCGCGATCCAGGGTTTCGTGAATGGTGTCGGCCACCAGCCTCGACTTTGCCCGCTCCTCGCCCATGGCGTTTTTTTTCTCTTTGGACGAGATGATAAAAAAGATGCCGGCAAAGCTGATGACGAGAATGAAAAGAATCAGCGCCAGAATTTTGTACTCCAGTCGCCGGTGGATGAATTCGCGGAGCGACCTCATCTATATTTCCTCAAGCTGCGCCTGTTCACCTTCCGACAGCAAGGTGTCCAGGGATAGGATAAAAACCAATTGGTCCGATACTTTACAGACCCCTCGAAGGTGTTTCGATCCGCTCCCTTTTAAAGACGTTTGTGGGGATTGGATCCGGCCCTCCTCAATATGAAAAACCTGTTTGACTTCATCCACGATAATCCCGACCATTTTGTCCTTGAATCGAACGATCAGAATATGATTCGGAAGCCCGGCCGATTTTGAGGACAGGCGCAATCGTTTCTTGAGGTCCAATACCGGAATCACCGTGCCGCGGAGATCCACCACCCCTTCGATAAATTCAGGCGATTGAGGGAGCGATGCGGCGGGCCTGTAATAGATGATTTCAACGATTTTTGAGATATCAACCGCATACTGTTTATCGTCTACGCTGAAACAGACGAGCTGCAGCTCACCCGTCTTGTCTTTGCTTTCCGTTTTCGGCATCGGGATCCTTAGAGTTTTACCTTGAACCGGCCGATGGATTGTTTCAGATGCTCGGCCTGTTTGGCCAATTCCTCGACCATTTTATTCATTTCCGTGACGACCTTGACGCTTTGCCGTGAAATATTCCGGCCGTCCTCCACGGACCGCATAATGACCTCGCTTCCGCGTTTTTGTTCGTTGATGGCACGGGCAATCTGTTGAACGCGTTCCGTGACGCTTTCCACCGCCTTTGTGATCTGTCGGCTCCCCTTCGCCTGCTCCTCGGTGGACATCTTCACCTGACGGGTCATATCCCGCATTTTCTCGGACGCCTGCATGATCTGCTCGCTGCCCCGGCTCTGCTCCTGGGTCGCCTTGGAAATCTGCTGCACCATGGTATTGATCCGCTGGATCGCCTCGGTCACCTGCCGAATGCCCCGCGTCTGCTCCACGGTGGCCCGTTCAATCCCCCGGGCCATTCCGGTCGACTGGGTCGCCGTGTCGAGAATTTTTTTCAAGGCATCGCCCGCCTCCAGTGAAAGGCTGACCCCCTCTTCGACGCTCTTGGCGCCTTCCCGGACGGACTCGACGGCGTCTTTGGCCTCCGCCTGGACATTGGAGATCAACTGTGCAATTTCCTTGGTCGAGGCGCCGGTGCGATCCGCCAGGTTTTTGATTTCATCCGCCACCACGGCAAACCCCTTGCCTTGCTCCCCGGCCTGAGCCGCCAAAATAGCGGCATTCAGCGCCAGCAAATTGGTCTGCTTTGTGACCTCATCAATCACGGTCAGGATGCGCCCGATCTGCTCCGACCGTTCACCCAGCCGGTTGATGACATCCGCCGATTTGACGACGGTCTCCTGGATCTTGTTCATGCTCGTGATGGTTTTCTCAATGGATCGCATTCCGAGTTCCTGCGCATTGAGCGTGACCCGTTCGGAAAGGGCCGCCGACTCCTTGGCATGGGCCTCGACCTCCCGCAGCGAGCCGTTGATTTCGTTGACGGCCGAGGCCGTCTCCTCGGCGGCGGACGACAGAATCGTCACGTTCTCGGCCACCTGCTTAATGGTCGCGGACATCTGGATGATGGACGAGGAGGTATCATCCACGGACGAGGACAACCCGCCGGCGTTGTTGGCCACCTCTCCAATGGAAGAGCTCATTTCCAGGATCGAAGAGGAGGTTTCCTCGGCCGAGGAAGACAGGATCTCGATGCTTTCTGAAATCTGCTTGATGGAGGCATTCATCTCCTCCATGGATGAGGCCGCGTTTTCAGTGGAACCGGCCTGAACCTGCGCCCCGTCATACATCTGCTTGCCGCCGGTCTTGAGTCGGCCGGAAATCTGCGCGACGTTGTCCGCGACCTCCTGGATTTGCTTGATCATCAGGCTCAGGTTGTTGGACATGGTATCGAACGTTTCACCCAGAACCCCCACTTCATCCGTTGACGTAACATGGACGTTCTGTGTAAAATCCCCGTCCGCGATCTTCACAGCGGCGCCGGCCATCCGTTCAAGCGGTTTGACGATCAGCCGGACGAAGAAAAATGAAATCGTGATGCCCAGCGCGATGACCAGGACGGTGATGAGACTGCCCACCGTCAAAAGGGTCGCGATCTTCGCACGCAGCCCCTGATGCGAGAGCCCGATTCGCACCACGCCGATACGCTCTTCTTGCGAAAGGACCGGGGCGGCCACGTCAAAGATTGTTTCCCTGTCGGCCGCGTACGTCACCTGGACCAAAGGCTCCTTCGCCCCCAACGCTTTCTGAGTCGCCGCATCCGTCAAGATCCGGCCGGCCTCGGAAGGATCGGTGTGGGTGAGGATTTTTCCGTCCGGATTCATGACCATCACGTAGGCCACATCGGATTCCCCCGCAATTCCCTTCACCAATCGATCGAGAACACCGGTGTCCTCGATGGAAACCCCGTACGCGCTGTTGTAAGCCATATTCTTGGCCAAAGCAATGCCGCGGCGCTTCAGTTCCTCCTGCAAAGAAGACTTGGTGCGGTCAATAAAAAACCAGCCCAGGCATGACCCGGACACGATCAAGAGCAAACTGATCAGCGCGATGAACTTAAAACGCAGACCATACTGCCCGCCGCTCATTTTCGGCATCTGCAACATCGTTCCCTCCCGTCAAACCCGGTCCGCCCGGCTCAAGTCACTCCTAACAGGCTGTTGAAAAAGTCCGTCTGCGGCGTTCTCGACCCCGCCGGAATCCTCACGTACCTACCTCGTACGCTCCGGTTCCGTCGAGGCCTGCGGCCTTGCATCCGGAACTTTTTGAACAGCCTGCCCGTCAAACGAGTTTTTCAACACCCTGCTAAATGCCTACCCGATGATTCCCCCGTTCATATAATTATTTTGGACAGATTGAAGACGATCTCTATCCAGAGTCGCTTGATGTGATCCGTGTTGACCGTTTTTTTATCGACCGAGACAACCGATTCGGATCCCAGCAACCGGAACGAGTCCGTAAAATTTTTTTTAATCTTCTGGTCGGTGGAAAAATCCTTCTTCTGGACATAGGACGACAATAATTCGTAGTTCAGGCGGGCGGTTTTAACCATCGTCTTTGAAAAGGCAGGGGCTTGATCAACCTGTTTGAGCGCCTCGTCCAGCAGGTCCTTCATATCCAGGATAATCAGAGTCTGCACGCTTAAGAGAATTTCCTCGGGATTTCCTTTTTCAATGGCCTTCTTGATGCCGTCGGTCGGATTGTCCGTGAACTTCTCCGTGATATGATTCACAATCGGCGAAAGAATGGTCAGCGAACCGGCCACTTTGGCGTATTCCTTCCGCTCCACAAAATTCAACATGGACTGATACACTTCAACCGGAGGAACCTGCACCGCGTTCCGGTAGGATTGGGCCGAGGCATCCCGGCCTGCCATAAATATTAAAACGGCCAAAAGAAACAAAGAGCAGCGGCGGATCATGTCAACCTCATTCCTGGTGTCCGATGACCACCATTCAGTCCCCCGATTCCAATGCAATCACTTTTTCAAGATCCAAAAGAATCAAAAATCGCCCGTCCACGCGAGTGACGCCTTTCAAGTACCCGGATGACGAACCGCCGCCGACCGCCGGAGGAGGCTCGACATTGTGTGATTTGACCTTGACCACCTCCGTGACGCGATCGGCGATCACGCCGATCAAGCCTTTTTCCAACCCGACCACCAGGATGCGGGTATTGCGATCGGGCGGCGATTCCGCCAGCCCAAGACGGGTCCGCAAATCAAAAACAGGAACAATCATTCCCCGAAGCGAAATAATCCCTTTGATAAAAAAAGGGCTTCTCGGTACCCGTGTGATTTCCATCGGCCGGATGATTTCTCTGATCATTAAAATATCAACGGCATACTCTTCATCGGCCAATCGAAACGCCAGCATCTCCAGAACCGCCTCGACTTCCGGCAGGTCTGCTGCTTTTCCCGACTCCCCCTGAACCGAGGAGGACGCGGATGAAACAGGAAGAGGCGAGGGTGGTTCTGCCTGTATTGTCCCGGACCCGGTCTCTTCCGGAGGATTTTCTGTTGCGCTTTCCTGCAGCGCAATTTCCAGTTCGGGTTTTTCTTTCAATTCGTCCGTTTTAGCTTGAGTTCGTGGAACCGCTCTTTTTTTCGTTTTTATGGCGTTCCCGGGGTTCCGTTTGGGGTGTGGCCTCATTTTTTTTGTCATGACATGATTCACGCGACGGCAATACGGTTGCGACCCAGGGATTTGGCTTTGTAGAGCGCCTTGTCCGCGCGTTCCAGGAGCGTCTCATACTCGTTGGCATTTTCGGGCATGAGCGTGGCCATTCCCATGCTCACCGTTACACGCATTGCATGGCCGGACGCCGTTTTTCCGAAAGAATGCTTCTCGACCGCCTGATGAATCCGATCCGCCATGTCCTTTGCGCCCAGGGGGTGGCTTTGCTGCGGGAGGACCAATGTGAATTCATCACCGCCGTATCGGGCCGCAAAATCATAATTCCGAATCACGTTGCCGAGCAATCCGCCCAGTTCCTTCAGAACCCGGTCGCCGCGCACGTGGCCGTGCGTATCGTTGATCCTTTTAAAATGATCCACGTCCAGCATGACGCAGGACAGCATGAAACCGAATCGCTTGCTTCGATTGATCTCCCGCCGTAAAAATTCGATCAGGTATTTTTTATTATATAACCCGGTGAGTTCGTCAATAATGGCCAGCCGCTCAAGCTGGCGCACACGGGTTTTCAGTTTATCCTGGAGCTCCTTCAACCGCAACATCGCCTTGACGCGCGCGTTTAACTCGACCGGATGGACCGGTTTGACCAGAAAATCCCACGCCCCCAACGACAGTCCTTTCACACGATCCTCAAGATTCGAGCGAATGGTAAGAAGCACGACCGGGATATCGCTGAAACGCTCGTCCTTCCGCAGGGTTTCGATGAGTTTGAATCCATCCATCTTCGGCATGATCAGATCGGTCAGGATGAGGTCCACTTTTTCATTCGAGATGAGCCGGAGGGCTTCCAAACCGTTTCCGGCTTCGAAAAAGGATTGAAGAGATTTGTCTTTACGGAGGGTTTGGAGAATCTCCCGGCGGGTTTCCTTCGAATCGTCCACAATCAATACGTTCATTCCCATAGAAATGGAATCCCCGGAGCCGAATCGATTGCAAAGATACCGGCACTTTACGCCAACGCAAGTGGTTTGTCAATGAAAACCTTATTAATCAAGGCGGTATGGCTACTGCCCGTTGAACAGATCGGGATGATCTCTTTTCAGCTTTTCGAGCGCCCGGCTGACCATGAAACCCTCATCCGTTAATAATTTGACCTGTTTTAAGATCTCGACATCCTGTTCAGTGAATTTCTTAAAAAACTTCAAGCCGTGTTGTTCAAGACGGGGTGTAACGATCCCGATCAGTATCCAATATTCCAGTTGTCTCAAGGAAATAGCGACCTGCCGGCAGACCTCGGCCGTGCCGTACGGTTCTGTGATCAGTCTTGACATGGTTCGAGTACCTCCCGTTTTCAGTTTAGCACATCCTACAGAATTGTGGGGTTTGAACAAAACAATAAGATTCCCTTTACTTGATCCTCAATATTGATATTGCACAGTACGGGCATTGTGTTGTAAACTGGGACGATTTTATGAGTATTCACTCAACCAAGGAGGGAATAGATGAGAAAAACGATGAAATCTCTGATCGTCCCATTGGTAACCATCCTTGCAATCGCCTGGGGAGGAACCGCCTTGGCCCAGCTGGTACCGGGAAAGGTGACCGGGATATTATATGGAAGCACCGAGAGCTTCGCAGAGTTCCATGGATTCGTCACCTTAGCCTATTATGATTTCGAGGAAGAGGGAACCCGCAGCGGAGACTCCACCTTTGACCAGCATTACTTCTATTTCAACGCGATCGCAAAGATCCGCCAAAACGTGACGGTCTTCGGTGAAGTGGAATACGAGCACGGCGGCGAGGAGTTGTCACTGGACCGCGCCTTCATTGACTGGGGTCTCCATGGAGAACACATGAACCTCCGGATGGGTAAATTCTATTCTCCCTTCGGCCTTGAGCTGCGGGAGTACCAGTATCCGGTAAGGAAGATGACCAGCCGGCCCCTCATGACCCGAAACCTGCTCTTCAACGAATGGACCGAGACCGGCTTGAATTTTTACGGCCGGCTGGGGAACCCAACCTTCTCGGTGGACTATGATGTCGCCGTTGTCAATGGGCCGAATGGAGACGATTCGGACGCGGACGGGACGCCGGAAATCATGGAGGTCGGAACCTCCAGCAACCCCAACACCGGTGGAACCGGGGACGCCAAACAAAACAGGGACAACAACAACAGCCGCACCGTCATCGGGCGGGTGAGCGCCAGCATCCCGGCAGGAGTCGTTGTGGGTGTTTCATATGCAGGGGGGCGCTATTCCGATACCGGATCTCCTGAACTTGATTTCACGCTGACCGGCGCGGATATCAACTTCCGGATGATGGGTCTGGATATCCGGGGCGAGTGGGCGGCCCGAACGATTGATCTGGATCCGACAACCGAGGTGGATTCGAACAGCTTCTACGCCCAGGTTTCTTACAAGGTCCAGATCGGCGGAGAAGGGATAGAATATATCGAGCCGGTTGTGCGATACGATACTCTGGAGCCCGACAAGGACACCAAAGACGATGAACGAACCCGTACGACGATCGGAATCAACTATGCCCCCTACCCCCATTTCAAGTTCATGGCCGAGTGGCAGATGAACGA
>JACQHO010000044.1 GCA_016198945.1 Nitrospirota bacterium
CGTGGAATCCGCGTTGATCTTGATGGATTCGGTCCTGATCAACCCGGTCAGAACGGGTGAACTGCCGCTGTTATTCGGATTCGCGCTAAACGCAACCGTATAACCCTCCAGTGTTACAAAAGCCGGCGCGGGAGGCGAGGTTACTCCGGGCATCAACGTGGCCGAGATGGTGACTTTGGCCGAATGCGGCCCGATTGGTTCAACTTCCACCACATTGGGATCCGGGTCACAATCAAACTGAAAAGCGTCCACAGCGGAGGTATCCTCATTGCTGACAGCCGTGTCGGTCGGCACAATCGAGTCAACCGTCAGGCAGAGGCCGGTCACTTCCACACCGAAACACTGCCCGGCTCCCCCGATCTCGCCGCAGCCCAGCGCGATTCCAAGCGCGGCCGTGGCCCCCAAGGAAAGCCAGATCCGCGCCACTCTTGCCCGATTCACCTTATTCACCCCATCCTCCTTATGGTTGACGCCGTCCCGGTTGATATCAGAATCCCGCCTTCAGAAGACCGGCGATCTCTTTTTCTCCTACCGGTTTTACCGCGACCCGGCCGATTTTCTCGGCCAGAACAAAATGGATCCTCCCGTCGGCCACCTTCTTGTCCAGCGTCATGGCTTTAAGTATATCGGCCGTTCGGAGTTTCGGCAAGGCGACCGGAAGCCCCGCCCGCTTGAGAAGCTCGATTTGCCGTCGGACCGTTGGGGCGTCCAATAAGCCCAGCCGGACCGATAGTTGCGCGGCAAAGGCGATTCCGATCGAGACGGCCTCGCCGTGCAGGTAAGTCCGGTATTTCGTGAGGGTCTCCAGCGCATGTCCTAACGTATGGCCGTAATTGAGGATTTTCCGCAACCCGCCTTCCCGCTCGTCACGTTGGACCACCTCGGCCTTGATGGCACAGGATCGCCGTATGGCATGGGTCAGGGCCGCCGGTTCCCGTTTCAGGATCTTGTCCATATTGTCTTCGAGATAGGAGAAAAACTCCTCATCCCGGATCACGCCGTACTTGATCACTTCTGCGAGGCCCGAGATGAATTCGTGGCGGTTGAGCGTTTTTAAGACATCCGGATCAATGAAGACCAGTTTCGGCTGGTAAAAAGCGCCGATCAGGTTTTTCCCCATCGGATGATCCACGCCGGTCTTGCCGCCGATGCTTGCATCCACCTGGGCCGCCAGCGTGGTCGGGACCTGGATGAAGCCGATCCCCCGCATGAAGGTCGCGGCCGCGAAGCCGGACAGATCGCCGAGGACGCCTCCCCCCAACGCCAGAACGGTCGAGCTCCTCTCAAAGGATTTCGAGAGCAGCGCGTCATAAAGACGTGAAACCGTTTTGAGATTCTTGAACCGTTCCCCGTCCGGCAGCATCACCTGCGTCACATTAAAACCGGCCTTCCGAAGGCTGCGCGTGACGGTGGAGCCGTAAAGCCTCCCCACGCGGGGATTCGTGACCACGGCTACTTTCCCCTTGAGGCCCAGCGAGGCCAGCCGTTCGCCGATGCGGGGAAGAATCCAGTTCCCGATCTCGATCAAATAACTCCGGTCTCCCAGATCCACACGAATCGGGGCGGTCGCGGATAAAATGTTTTTAATCATCCTGACCACCTGTTTCGGATGCCGGTGGGTGGTGTCGATCCGGTGATCGGAAAGGAAATAATACGGCCGGCGGGTTTCAAGCAGTTGCCGGATCCGGTGAAGAAGCGGGCCTTGCTGCAACAGGGGACGATCCGTTCCGGATGTGCGGGCCACGATCGCGTCGGGCGAGGCCTCCAGCCCGATCAGGACTCCGTTTCGACGGAGGTTGCGGAGGTTCACAGGATCCATCACCACGCCGCCCCCCGTTGCGATCACGGTGGATTCTTGATTCGCCAGTTCCGACACGATTTGTTTCTCCCGTTTTCTGAAATGCGCTTCACCGGAGCGTTTGAAGATCTCCGGAATCGTCCGGCCTTCCCGTTCGACAATCCGAAGATCGGTGTCCTCGAACTTCCAGCCGAGATCGTCGGCCAGCCGCCTTCCCACCTCGGTTTTTCCGGTTCCCATGAAACCGATCAGGATGATGTTCACCGCTACCTGTTCTTTACATATTCCATATAACCGTCATAATTACGCTTCATCTCGGACAGCGAGTCGCCTCCGAACTTCTCGACCATCGCGGCCGCCAGTTCATACGCGACCACCGACTCCCCGATCACGCCGGCCGCCGGCACGGTGCAGATGTCGGACCGTTCCACCGTCGCCTCAAAGGCTTCCTTGGTTTTGATGTCGACGCTTTTCAGAGGCGAATATAGCGTCGCGATCGGCTTCATCGCCACGCGGAGAACGATGGGCTGCCCATTCGTGATCCCGCCCTCCAGCCCTCCGGCGTTGTTGGTTTTCCGGTAAAAGCCGCCGCCGGATTCGTCATAAAAGATCTCATCGTGAACCTCGGAACCGAAGCGCCTGGCGGCCTCGAAGCCCATCCCGATCTCGACCCCCTTCATGGCCTGAATGCTCATCAAGGCGAAGGCTAGGCGGGCGCTCAATCGCCGGTCCCATTGACTGTAGCTTCCCAGCCCCATCGGAACATTCCGCGCCACCACTTCAAACACCCCCCCCAGCGTATCCCCTTTTTCCTTCGCCTCGCGAATCTTCCGTGTCATTTTCTCGGCCGCCGCCGCATCGGCGCAACGGACCTCGGACTCCTCGGCCGCGGCCCGGATTTCATCCAGCGTCATCCGGTCCGTCTCGGCCTGGATGCCTCCGATTTCGCGGACATGGCTCACGATCATGATCTGAAACGAATTCAACAAAGCCTTGGCCACGGCCCCGACCGCCACCCGGATCGCGGTCTCCCGCGCGCTGGCTTTTTCAAGGACATTTCGGATGTCGGTATGGGCGTATTTGATCGCTCCGACCAGATCGGCATGGCCCGGCCGGGGTTTCGTCACCACGCGCTGCTTCACCGGATCAACCGGAGGAGGCTCCGTTCCCTCCGGTGCTCCCGGAGGATCGACCGCCATGATTTCCTGCCAGTTTCTCCAGTCCTTGTTCTCGATTTGCAGCCCGATCGGACTTCCCAATGTAAACCCCTTTCGAACCCCCGAGACAAACTCCACCCGGTCCTGTTCGATCCTCATTCGGCCGCCTCGACCATATCCCATCTGTCGGCGGGCGAGATCCCGATTGACCTCCGCCTCCGTGAGAGGAACGCCGGCCGGCAGCCCTTCAAGGACCGCCAGGAGCAGTCTTCCGTGGGACTCGCCGCCGTTCAAATATCGAAGCATCAAACGACCTTCGGCCGGTTATTCCTGCACGATCTTCGGAGTGATGAAGATCAGCAATTCGTTTTTGGTATCCAACTTGGACTCGTTTTTAAACAGCCAGCCGAGAATCGGTATCCGCGAAAGGAGCGGGACGCCGACCGTGGTATTCTTCCGTTCATCCACGAAAATCCCGCCGATCACGGTCGTTTCACCGTCCTTGACCAGCACCTCGGTCGTCGCCTCCCGCTTCGAGATGCTGGGTCCGGCCGGACCGCTGAAGCTCCCGAGCGAGTTTCGGGCCGCCTTGACCTTCATGATGATGCTCCGGTCGGCCGTGATATGGGGCGTCACCTCCAGCGTCAGGTTGGCGTCCACGAAGGTGGTCTGCGTGCCCTGCTGCGACGTCGTCTGGAACGGGATGGACTCCCCCTGTTCAATCTTGGCCTTGACGTTATCCAGGGTCGTCACCTTCGGGCTCGAGATGGTCTTGGTCAACCCATTGAGCTCGCCGGCCGAGAGCCGGAGATCAAGATTGATGGGGTTGTCCGTAAAGCGCCCGAAGTTGAAGCCGATCGCCGGGACGCTGTTCAACCCCTCCGCGGATCCCGGGAGATTCACGGAAAAATCGGGCGTGAACGCCCCGAACGCCGGCTGGGCCGACGAGGTCGTATTAATTCCCTGAACGCGGGAAATATTGTTTGAACTGATATTTGAAAACCCAACGCCCCACTGAATTCCCAGGGCCTGCGCAAAGCTGGTATCGGCCTGGATGATGCGGGCCTCGATCTGGACTTGAGGCGTGCGCGTATCCAGCGTCTTGATCAAGGCCACCACTTCGTTGACGTGTTTGTTGATGTCTTTCACAATCATGGTGTTGGTCCGCTTGTCGATGGTGATATCGCCTCGGGGGCTGAGGTTCTTTTTCAGCGGATCAACCAGATCCTCCGCCTTGGCATAGTTCACATAAACCACTTTCGTGACCAGGTCTTCCGCACGGACTTTGGTTTCCTTTGCACGGGCTTCATCGTCCTGCTGCTTGGTGATATTCGCAACCGTGGCCACGCGGATGATGTTCCCCTCGCGAACCTGGCCCAGATTATTCATTTTCAAGACAATCTCCAGCGCCTGGTCCCACGGCACATTAATCAGCTTGATCGTCACCTTGCCTTTAACATCCTCGCTGATCACGATGTTCAGCCCGCTGACATCGGCCAGCAATCGAAGCACGTTGCTGATATCGGCATCCTGAAAATCCAGCGAGATTTTGCGCCCCGTGTATTTCCGTTGCAGGATCGGCTCCACCGTTTTGGCCGCTTCGGAAGGGGCGACCTCCGCAACCGGCGGGGGCGCTTCCGCTTTTTTGTGCTCGACGATCTTCTCCTTCGTCGGCTCCATCGCTTTTTCTTCTGAAACCTGTCCCGTCTCCATTTTGGAAGCGGCCGGAATCGGCAGTGGGACGGCCTCGGATGCGGTTAATGTGACCGCGATCTGCTGTCCGGACTGGGCCACCGCAAAAGTCACTTTTGATTTCAGATCAAAGACAACACGGACCTTTTTGGGCTTGTTGTGCTGTCCGATCCGAATCCGTTTGAGAAGCCGGTGTTTCACGGGAATTGTATTCGGCCGAATCCGGCTCGTCACATCGGACAGATCCACCACCAACCGGTTGCCGTCCACCATGAAGGCATCGGGCTTCAGCATTCCGTCCCCGGTAATCAGGATGGTAAACTTGTCGCCGTTCGGTTCCAGTTTCAACGTCGAGACCGTCTTTGCGTGCTGCAGCGACGGCTCGCTTAAGAGGGGTTGCTCCTCCACCCTCGGAGTCGGCGGCACCGGCATCTCCTGGGACGTTTCGGTCGGAGGCGGAGCCTCCGGTTGAACGGGCGGTTCCCCCCCGTCCGGCAGTCCCTCCGGTTTCTCGATGCCGATGAACAGCTTCTCGCCGTCCGCGCGCACGTGAGAAAGGACGGCTTCGGACAGCGTGATTTCCAGGCGGACGACGTTGCTGGGCTTTTCCCCTTCAATCGGCAGAAGGTCGGTGACGGCCCCCTGACCGATCGTCAACCGGTCTTTAAACCTGCCGACCGAAGCCCCGGCCAGATCCACGATGAGTCTCGGCGGATCCGTCAACAGGTAGGAAGTGTAGACCAGCGGTTTTTGACCCGTCACGACGATTTCCGTTTCATCCGGGTGGTCCGCCACCGAAATATCCTGGAGGGTGTTCAGCTCATCGTCCGGCTGGGTTTGTTGTCGAACGGATGCGCAGGACGCCGCTCCCCATATAAACGCCAGGACCAGCAATCCATTGAACAACCGCCAAATAAAAAACGCCTTGGGTTTCATTCGCTCCCCTCCTTTTGGGGATGAAGATCCAACTTCACTTCCCTGACCTTTTTTTCTCCGAAAATATCGGTGTATTTTTCCTCGACCGTTAAATAACGGTCGGTGATCTGTCGGACGACGCCCTTATTCGGCCCCACCGGAGTCCCCACGCGGATGGTATAGCCCTTCCCATCCGGCGTCTGGACCATGGCGGAATAACCGAATCCCCCCCAAACGATGCCGATCAGACGCAACTCGCCGATTTCCGTCTGCAACAGGGGAGGCAGGCTCTCCAGGGTTTTGGCCGTCTCGCCGGTCACCAGAATGGACCGGAACGGATCCCGTCGCTCCTCCGGGTTGTAGACATACAGGGTCGGCGGAACCGTCGCCGGTTCCGCGCTCTTTTCTACGGCGGGGCTTTGCGCCGCAGTCTCGGGGGCCTTGGCCGCCGGTTTGGCCGGGGCCGGCCTTTCGGGAGGCTGACCGCCGCCGCATCCCATGGCCGCCATCAACAGCCCGGCGGTCAGCCCGGCGGCCAACCAGCGGGAACCATCATGCCCCGCAGGCTCTGTGACCGCCCCATATTCCTGTTTTGGGTCCAATGGATGATTCATCTCGCCTTTACTCAAGCGCCGCGTGGCCGCCCCCGCCGCCTTTGGCGGCCGGCGGTGTGGCTTTTGCCGGTTGAGGCTTTTTCTTTTCTTCAGCCGGCTTCGGCTCGGCCGCCGCGAACGCGGTGGCCACAAAACCGGTCTGAATGACCAAACGCCCCTTTTCGACACGGGCGTTCCCCATTTTAATGTTCGTGATATTCACGATCCGCTGCAGCTTGCTCACACTGTCAAAGAACAAAGCGATCGTATGATATCCGCCGCCGATTTCGACATCCACCGGAATTTCCGTATAGAGACCGCTGGCATCTTCTTTTCTGGAAGTGGGCCGCCACAATTTAAAATCAAGACCGACGCGGAGCCCCAGATCCGACACCTGCTTTAGAAGACTGGCCACCTCGGCCTCCGGAGGAAGTTGCTCCTTCTTTTCGGCAAGCTGCCGCTCCAACTCGGCATTCTCTTTCTTCAACTGATCGAGCTTCTCGACCTTGGCGCGATGGATCCCGATTTCACCCTCCAATTTGGCGAGATCAGTCCGAAGACCTGTAATTTGACTGTTTTTCGGAAGATAGAATAACCAGACGAACATCGCCACCATCAAGATAATGATCAAACCCAGGGCCAGCATTTTCTGATAGGGCGGGAGATTTTTGATGAAATCCAGATTCATTTAAATCACCATCGTACATCGAAGCTTAAAATTGTAAACAGGAACATTGAATTCCACGGTTTGACGCGACTCAATCAACTGGATATCCGTAAAAAATTTTGTGTCCTTCATGTGGTTGATGAATTCGACGATGTCGGAATTGGTGATGGCCTTGCCGTCGATATCGATTTTCGAGCCCTGTGCCGTGATGCCGCTCAACCAAATCTTGATAGGGTCCATGCTCCGGCTGATCTCGTCCAGCAGACGAACCGGCGCTCCCTGGTTTTTCTTCAGCTGTTCGATGATCCGATTCTTCTCTTCCAGCACCTTCTTGTTATTTTCAAAATTCTCAACTTCCTTGACCTTCGCCTTCAACGAGGTTAATTCGGCATTGGCTTTGCTCTTGTCATCCTGAAGCCGGCCGATCTGGGAGTCCAATAAATACCAGAAATAGCCGCAGGCCACGAGGACGACGCCGATCAGCACGCCCGCCAGAATCAGCTCGTACTGAACCTCCATCTGCTTCTTGGCCTTGCGCGCCTTGGGAACCGGCAATAAATTGATTTTGATCATCGATCACCCATTCGACGGATCGCCAATCCCATCCCCACCGCCGCCTGGGGCGCAATCTCCTGGAGTTGTTCGATGTTGAACGACTTTTTATCGATTTCAATTCGATTAAACGGATTCGCCAGATCCACCGCCAAACCTAAGCGCTCGCCCAACAACGTCAACAGCCCTCGGGTCTTTGCCGCGCCTCCGCACAGGAGAACCTTGTCGATGTTTTCCTGCATCGCGGTCGTCTTGAAATAATCAATGGAACGCGTAATCTCGCCCGCGACTTCGATATTGACGGCACTCATCACCGCGGCCAGGGCCTCCGGATTGACCCCCTCGGGATTTTCCGTCAGCTTGGCTTGCTCCGCATCCTGGTAACTCAAACTCAGTTCCTTCTGAATCGTCTCGGTGTATCGGTTCCCGCCGACTGAAATGTCGCGGGTAAAAGCGGACATCGAGCTTTTCAGAATGTTGATGTTCATGACGCTCGCACCGATGTTCACCAGGGCGACGACCTCGTTTTCCTGAAGGTCATAGTTGATGCCGTACATATTTTCAACGGCGAACGCATCCACATCCACCACCAAGGGCGTCAGGCCGGCTTCCGCTACCAGCGAGGTATATTCATTGAGTTTGTCTTTTTTGGCGGCGACCAGAAGCACATTCATCTGAGGCTGGCCGTCCTGCCCCTCGCTGGTCCCAAGAATATGGAAATCGATATTGACATCATTAATATCAAAAGGAATGTACTGCTCCGCCTCCCATTTGATGGATTCCTCAAGCTCATCTTCCGTCATGACAGGGAGATTGATTTTCTTGACGATGACGGAGTGCCCCGAGATGGAGATCGCCACGTCCTTAAGCTTGATCTTTTGCTCGGCCAATAACTCCTTCAGCGTCTCCACAACGCGCCCCGCATCCATGACCGTTCCATCCACAATCATCTCGGGCGCCAGCGGTTTGACTCCGAACTTCTCCAGGAAATATCCCTTTTTTGTTTCTCTCAGCTGGACCACCTTGATCGCGCTGGAACCGATGTCCAACCCGAATAACGGCCGCGCCTTTGAAAATGAAAACAACATTATCCGACTCCTAATTCCTCCGATCGCACATGCTACGGCCGGTTGTTTCTGCTGTGCATGATTCTGCGGATCTCTTTCATGTTTTGCTCTGAATACAACCGCCAGTTGCGCCAGTCTCGCCCGACATTCGAGATCAACCCTTCCTTTTCCCAACGAAAGAGCGTGGCTTTGGAGATGTCGAAGATCTTGCAGATGTCTTGCGTCTTGTAGCGCTTCCCTTTGAGGTGGTGAGCCATTGGACCGACCTTGTATGCTAAGAAGAGTTTTTTATTTTATTGAACTAACATTAGCAAGTATACTTACTATATTCAGATTGTCAAGGCCTATTCACCGCAAAAACCCGTTTTTTTTGCCAAAACCAAGGCATGGTAGACTCAAAAAAGGTATCCCCTAAGGGTAGGGGGTCAACGGGCGGGATTAAACGTCAGGACGACTTCTGACGGGCCTGAACGAGGCGGGCTGCTCCGGACCGAATGGCTTCCGGAACATTTCGGTTTTTTGCAAGAATGCCGAGATCTTTGACCTTGATCAAAGACAGGAGGGGCATCGAAATACCCAACGGTGTTTTGGGGTTGCTGACCAGCGCAAAAACGACGGAATAGTTTTTGAGCCATTCCTTATTCTTGCCCACCGCGCGCAGGATGTCATCCGAAACGTTTCGGGATTGCGCGATGAAAAGAATCTCGTCTTCCGTTATTTTCGGACTGTCCAGAACCGCCTGGGACACCTGTCGATTGGGATCCTTCAGCAACAGACTTCGCGCATCCTTGCCCGCCCGCAGAGCGAACTGCACTTTTTCAGCCACCGTCATCTTCTGAATTCTCTGAAACAGCGAGCGCTTCTCCAGCTCTTGAGGGTCTGCCTCGCCGCCTTTTTTTCCCGAGGCCTCTTCCCGCCCGGGATCGTTGAACGGCACGACGGCTTTTCCATCGCCGGGGAGAGGCTCTTTTTTCAGCAGATGCATCCGTTTTTTAAAACCGGCCGAGGCGGTGTTAAAGAGGAAGAGCAGCGTCTGCGGCATCACGCGAGGGTGGCTCAGGACCATGTCCATGAGCCCTTCATTCCGATGATGGTGCACGGCAATGCGGTCAAGCGTTGAAGCATCCGTTGCGGGGTTTTTGAGCAACCCGACCAGGACGTCCGAGGCGCAGTGCTCCAAATCGAGCGTCAGGAGCAGCGGGGGTTTCGATTTCATGACCGGTCAATGCTCCCGATGGATATCCCGATGTCGAAGCACGGCTTCATAACGAGCCGCCTTGAGATCGTCATAAAGCCGACGGGCGATCGCGACCGATCGGTGTCGCCCGCCCGTACAGCCGATCGCGATGGTTAAATAGGGCCGCCCCTCTTTTTCGTAGAAAGGGATGAGAAACGCCAGAAAAGATTTTACATGTTCAATAAATTGATCCGCCTCAGGTTTTCTAAAGACATGCCCCTGAATCGCCGGATCCTCGCCCGAAAGGGGTTTCAACTCGGGCACAAAATTCGGGTTCTGAAGAAAACGCACGTCAAACAACAGGTCGATCTCATATGGAATCCCATACTTATACCCGAACGAGATGATTGATATGCCGGGCTTTCTATTTTCCCCTTGGTCGATATAATACTGAACGATGACATCCTTCAATTGTTGAATCGTAAACGTGGAGGTATCGATCGTTCGGTCCGAACGTCTTTGAAGTTCGGCCAGCTGTTCTCTTTCCTGTCGGATTCCTTCAAGAATCGGCCGGTTCTTGGCAAGCGGATGCGGCCGCCGGGTCTCGGAAAAACGGCGAATCAGCACTTCATCCTTCGCATCGAAAAAGATCAACTCATAAGGATGTCCGTTTTTTTTCATCCGTTCCGAAACCGACAGGAAATCCCTTAAAAAATCGCGCTCTCGGATGTCAATGCCGACGGCGACCTTCTTAATACCGGTGCTGGATTTCAGGCACAAATCCACAAAAACAGGCAGGAGCGGCGGAGGCAGATTGTCAACGCAGAAAAAGCCCAGGTCCTCGAAACATTTTAAGGCATTGGTCTTTCCGGAGCCTGAAAGACCGCTGACGATCACCAATCTCAGATCCATCGGCAATTCCCGCAAATCCCTTCGATCGCTTGAAACGGGCCGCAAACACCGAGTCAGCCAAGAATCAACTCGGTCATTTCAAACTGATCATTCTTCTTGCGAACCACCAGCTTAAGCTTTTCATCATCGTCATCGATAAAAACGAAATAATCGGTCTTCGCAGCGGCCAAACGGGACAAGACATCGTCCAATGCGAGGGTGGATACCAGATGGGGTTTGCGGGTGCGAATGGGGTTCGGCTTCTCGGCGTCGGACGGATGAAACCGATGGTTCGAAGACGGTTTATGTCGAGACAGTTTCTCTTTGTATTTTCTCAGACGCTGCTCGATTTTCCCCATCGCCAAATCAATGGATTGATACATTTCATCGGTCTCCTCCTTGGCCAGAATCCGATCGCCGTTCACCCAAAGGACGATCTCGGCCATATGCCGATATTTTTCAACCGTCAGTCGTACCGTTGCCACAACGGACTTAAATGAATAACGGGCGATCTTTTTAAGTTTCTGCTCGGCATATTCACGCAGTGCCGGGGTAATTTCTACGTGCCGGCCCATCATGGTTATTTGCATGACCGACTCCTCTAAACGCCGTAACGACGGCGGCTGGCCTGGGGAATTTTTAACTCCGTGCGGTATTTTGCCACGGTCCTTCGCGCAATTTCGATATGTTGGCTTTTCAGTCGTTCGACAATTTCCTGGTCTTTCAGGGGGTCCTTTGGATCTTCCTGCGAAACCATTTGTCGGATAATCTCTCTAACCGCGACGGAGGACACTTCGCCTCCGAATTCCCCGCTCCGGGAAATGCTGCTGTTGAAAAAGTATTTCAACTCAAAGATGCCCTGGGGGGTGTGCATATATTTGTTCGTCGTCACGCGGCTGATGGTGGATTCGTGCATGGAAATGTCGTCCGCCACCTGGCGTAACACCAACGGCTTCAAGTAATCCACTCCTTTTTCGAAAAAATCCAGCTGAAACTTGACAATGCTTTGCGCCACCTTCGTAATCGTCCGATTTCGTTGCTCGATGCTGCGAACCAGCCAGATGGCGGACCGAAACCGGTCTTCGAGGTAACTGTGAATTGCATCCGGTCTTTTGGATTTATCCGACAGCAGTTTTTGATAATAAGGGCTGATGCGCAGTTTGGGCATGCCGTCGTCGTTGAGTACAACATCGTAACCGTCATCGGATTTTACAACAAAGATGTCCGGAACAATGATCTGGGCTTCATCCGCAAAGAAGGGCCGACCGGGTTTGGGCTCGAGGCATTGAATGATTTTTACCACCGCCGAAACTTCATCCAGGGAAATTCCCAGTGCCTTCGCAATGTTTTGATACCGCCGGGTCTCGATGTCATTCAGGTGGTTTTGGACGACCACCTCGGCCAAGGAGCCTTTTAATTCGAGTTGCTCAAGCTGAATCAACAGACATTCCCGGAGGTTCCTCGCGCCCACCCCTTTTGGGTCAAAGCTTTGGACGAGTTTCAGCGCATGTTCCGCCTCCTCCATGCCGGCCCCGGCCGATGAGGCCAGTTCCTCGACCGTAATTCGGAGGTATCCTTCGTCATCAATGTTCCCGATTACGACTTTTCCGACCTCGACTTCCCGAGGAGAGGCGACGGACAGCCGTAACTGCCACAAAAGATGGTCCTGCAGGGACTGGGGCCGGGTCAGCGTCTGTTCATAAGAGGGGGGGTCATCACCGCCCGCGGAAATCGGCTCGGACTCCTTGTTCTCGCGCTGGACATCTCCGATATATTCCTCCCATTGCGAAGTCAACTCGATCTCTTTGGAATCCGGCACATTCTCATCCTCTTGCGTTTTTTTCTCGTCAACCGGTTCCTCAAGTTCCGTCGGGGAATCCTCCAGCAGAGGGTTCTCCAGCAATTCCTGGGAAATCATCTGGGTGAGCTCCAGCCGTGAAAGTTGCAACAGCTTGATGGCCTGTTGCAATTGCGGCGTCATGATAAGCTTCTGTGTAAGTCTTAGATCGAGTCTGGTCTTCATCGCATCGGGGTGGAGTTCCGGTCGTGATCTCCATGCCGTCCCTCAATTCAGCAACCGGAATTTTTCTCCCAGGTAAATGGACTTGGCCTTGGCGCTGTTTGCAATCTCGCGGGACGTTCCCGACTCCAGGATCTCTCCCTCATTGATTATATAGGAGCGATCCGTAATTTCAAGTGTTTCCTGCACATTGTGATCCGTAATCAGGATCCCGATGCCCTTTTCCTTCAATTGACCGATGATCTTCTGAATATCAATAATCGCAATCGGATCGATTCCCGCAAAAGGTTCGTCCAAAAGAAGAAAGCGGGGGGACGTCACCAGGGATCGCGTGATTTCCACTCTCCGACGTTCCCCTCCGGATAACGCATACGCTTTGCTTTTGGCAAGATGTGAAATACTCAATTCATTCAGAAGGGATTGAAGACGGTCTTGCCGTTCCCCGGAGGACAGTTTCAACGTTTCCAGAATGGCCATGAGGTTTTCTTCAACCGTCAGTTTTCGGAAAACAGAGGATTCCTGAGGAAGATAGCCGATGCCCAGGCGCGCCCTCTGATGCATGGGCAGATCCGTGATGCTCCGCTCATCAAGATAGATGGCTCCCTTGTCTGCCGCAATCAGGCCGACCATCATATAAAATACGGTCGTTTTCCCGGCGCCGTTCGGCCCCAATAAACCCACCACTTCCCCGGTCTTGACTTCGAGACTGACATCCCTGACGACTTTCCGACGGCGAAAGGTTTTTTCAAGATGCTTTGCAATCAGGATCATTCTCATCCTTTGATGCGTGGATTCACCCCGTTATCGGACCGGATCTTTTGGATGAATGACCACTTTGCTGCCTTCAACAATGCTTCGATTCTCACGCAGGTAAATTGTCATTTTGGTTCCGGTGACCTGATAGTCTTTTTCCCATGCCACCGGTTCACCCAAGAGAATGACCTTATCCTCTTTCTGATAATAGAAAGCCTCTTCGGCCTGGATCCGTTTATCGCCTTGTTGCAGAACGACATTGCCGGTCGCGTGAATGAGCGTTATCTCATTATCCACAAACTGGGATTGCGGGGAAAGCAGTCCGGCCGCCGATGGGTCCGGCTCGGCCACAGCGTCTTTGGATGCAAACGTCACCTCGGCGCGATGGGAGGTAATGGTCAGGTCTTCTTTCGTCATCACGACATCCCCCTCAAAAACGGCCTGGTGCTCAAGGCTCCTCACCGTCATGCTTTTTGAACTAATGGAAAGCGGGTTGGTGCGCGAAGCGGTTTCGGACGCGAAGAGTGAGGAGGGACCTGCATAAAAAAAAACAACCGGGATCAGAAAAAGATTAAGGGTCCTGGGTAACATGGACATCCCCAACAACCGAAAATTCCTGATTTTCAAGTCTGACAATCAACCGATCACCCTGGATACGAAATCCCCGGCCGAAAATTCGGACGGGTTCCTCGGAAACGATTTCCCGGCTCCGATCCTTCCATGCCAGGGAAGGGGCCTGGATGGAATAACCGTTATTCATCGATACGTTCAGATCCCCATCGTCTTTCCTGATCTCAAAATCCCGGCTTTGGGTGTTTAACCATCCCTGATCC
>JACQHO010000045.1 GCA_016198945.1 Nitrospirota bacterium
GGCTGGACAAGAGCGTCCGGGCCGTGACCGATCCGCTGGATGCCGTCGGTAATACCACGAAGGCCGTGACCAAGGGATACGCCATCGGCTCGGCCGGTCTGGCCGCGATCGTTCTCTTTGCATCCTACACCCAGGATCTCAATAATCTTCTGGATATCAAGCTGGTCTTTACCTTGAGCGATCCCTATGTCCTGGTCGGTCTCTTCATCGGAGGCCTGCTGCCGTATCTCTTCTCGGCGTTGAGCATGGAGGCGGTGGGCAAGGCCGCCGGAATGATCGTGGAAGAGGTCCGCCGCCAGTTCCGGGAGATCCCCGGCATCATGCAGGGAACCGGCCGTCCGGACTACGGCCGGGCCGTGGATATCGTCACCCGGGCCGCGATCCGCGAAATGATGATCCCCGGATTGATTCCGGTGCTCTCGCCCATCGCGGTCGGACTGATCCTGGGGCCCAAGGCCCTGGGCGGCGTCCTGGTCGGAAGCATCGTGACCGGTCTGTTCGTGGCGATCTCGATGACCAGCGGGGGCGGCGCCTGGGACAACGCGAAGAAATATATCGAGGAAGGAAATTACGGCGGCAAGGGGAGCGAGGCCCATAAAGCGGCCGTGACGGGCGACACCGTCGGGGATCCGTACAAGGACACGGCCGGCCCGGCGATCAATCCGATGATCAAAATCATCAATATCGTGGCCCTGCTTCTGGTCCCGTTTCTGGTTTAACGAGGGGACCAATCCATCATGGGTTTCAATTGCGGGATCGTGGGGCTTCCGAATGTGGGCAAATCGACCCTGTTCAATGCCCTGACCGCGGCCGGCGCGGCCGTGGCGAATTATCCTTTCTGCACGATCGAGCCGAACGTCGGCGTAGTGGAAGTTCCGGACGAGCGGCTTGCGCGTCTGGCCGAGATGTTCAAATCAAAGAAGGTCGTCCCGACCACGGTCGAATTCGTCGACATCGCCGGACTGGTCAAAGGGGCGAGCCAGGGGGAGGGGCTGGGGAACAAATTTTTAAGCCACATCCGAAACGTGGACGCGATCGTTCATATCGTCCGCTGCTTCGAGGATCCGGACGTCGTGCATGTTTCGGGATCGGTCGATCCGGCGCGGGATATCGAGGTCATCGAGACCGAATTGATTCTGGCCGATCTGGACGCGGTCGAACGACGACTTCAGTCGGCCGAGAAGAAGGTCCGGTCGGGCGATGCCAAGGCCGCGGCCGAGCAGACCTTCACACAACGACTCCATTCCATGCTGGCCAAGGGCGAGCCGATCCGCGGAAAGTCCTATGCGCCGGAGGAGATGCGATGGCTGCATGAGTTGCATCTGCTGACCGACAAGCCGGTGGTGTACGTGGCCAACGTTGCCGAAGCCGATCTGCAGAAAGAGACGGTCCATGTCCGGCGGGTTCGGGAGATCGCGCAACGCGAAGGAGCCGGGGTGGTCGTGGTGAGCGGCAAGGTTGAAGAGGAACTGATCGCCCTGCCGAAAGAGGATCGCGCCGCGTTCCTAAAGGAACTGGGGTTGGCCGAGTCCGGACTGGACCGGCTGATACGGGCGGGATATGAACTGCTGGGATTGATCACTTTTTTTACGGCCGGCGAGCCGGAATCCAGGGCCTGGACGGTTCCGAAGGGGACCAAGGCGCCGCTTGCGGCCGGGAAGATTCACAGTGATATCGAAAAGGGATTCATCCGGGCCGAGGTGATGTCCTATCCCGATTTGATCGCCTGCGGAAGCGCGACCGCGGTCCGCGACCGCGGGCTGCTTCGCGTGGAAGGGCGGGAGTATGTCGTTCAGGACGGGGATGTCCTGTATTTCAGGTTCCAAGGTTAGTCGTACGGGCTGGGGACAGATTTGAAATCTGTCCCCTCCCGGTTCAGGCGGGTTGATTTTATCCGTAAGGATGTGTTACAAGGGTAACACATTGCATCACATAGACCACCTCGCTCCCAACGCGCATGACCGATTGGGGGCTTGATACCCGGGAGGACCGACATCGATGCTGACCTATGAGTCCATTTTTATCATCCGCCCCAACTTGACCGATGAGGAAGTCGCCAAAGTGGTCGAGAAGATGAAGGGGGTCGTCGAAAAAAACGGCGGCTCCATTCTTCAGGCCGAGAACTGGGGGAAGCGGAAGCTGGCGTATGAAGTCGAAAAGGAAAAGAAAGGAACCTATATTGTTTTCCGTTTCAAGGGCGACGGGAAGGTGATCAACGATCTGGAGCATACCTACCGCATGGAGGATTCGATCATCAAGTTTTTGACGGTCAAGCCGTCGAAGGGCGATCCGGGCACGCTTACCCTTCCTGCGGCGGACGAAGGACGGCCTTTCCGTTCCCGGCCGGGTTATGACCGGGAAGATCGTGGAAGGCACGATTCCGGCCGGAAAGCGAATTAAGCGCGATGGTCAGCTACAACAAGGTCATTCTGATCGGCAACCTGACGAAAGATCCCGAAATCCGTTACACCCCCGGCGGCACGCCGGTGGCCAACTTCCGTCTGGCGGTCAACCACAAGTACAAGCAGGGTGAAGAGCTCAAGGAAGAGGTCTGTTTCATCGATATCGTGGTGTTTGGAAAACAGGCCGAGAACTGCGGCCAGTTCCTGAACAAGGGGCAGAGCGTGATTGTGGACGGGCGCCTGCAGGAACGCCGGTGGGAGACCGAAGACGGTCAAAAGCGCAGCAAGCATGAAGTGGTCGCCCAGGCGGTTCGCTTCATGCCCAAGCGCGGCGAGGCGGCCGCTCCCTCCGGAAAGTCGGAGCCGGCGCCGGAGGATGCCGAGGCGGTGCCGGGCGGACCGGATAGCGATGTGCCGTTTTGACGGGGTCGGGCCCGGAGGGGCGGAAAATAAAATGAACGGGGAGACGAACGGGTTCGGTCAACGATAAGAACGATAAGGAGGAGCAGGTGGAAAAAAGCCGGTTTACTCAGCGGAAAAAAAATTGCCGCTTTTGCACCGATAAAATAAACCAAGTCGATTACAAGGACACCTCAATGTTGCGGAATTTCGTGACCGAACGCGGGAAAATCGTTCCGCGGCGGATCTCCGGCAATTGCGCGTCTCATCAGAGAGTGGTCGGCCTGGCGATCAAGCGGGCGCGCAGCATCGCTCTTCTGGCTTTTTCCGAGGATAGATAAAAACGGAACCGTTGGGGGGCTACGCTCCACCGGCGGCTTTGCCGTCCCATTCGCCGGTCGATTCGCTTTGGAGCCGGTGGATGATTTCGGAGACGAGCTGGATCGGATCGAGCACCAGTGAAATGGTCTGTTGCGGAAGCTCGCCCGGCATGAATCGATAGTCTCCTTCCTCCCACAGAAACAGACTGTAGATAATCTCTTTCACCTGAAGTTTGAGCCCCTCGAACAATTCCTTGGGGGACAAAAACCCCAATTCCACGACGACCGCGCCGAATTTTTTCTGGGTGGCGCCCTTTACCTTCAGGGCGGCCTCCACCTGCTCCGGATTCAGCTTCCCGGCCTTGACCAGGATATGACCCAGCCGATCCTCCGGCAGGTTGGAAGAGGCGGAGACGATATTGCCGCCCTTGATATAAATCGACTTCTCCCGGCCGTTATTTTGAAGGGTCAGGGTTCCATTGGCTTTGGAGGTTTGAAAGTTCCGGAGCAGGTCGACTAACGCGACATCGTGAAGTTCTCCGGCGAGGGGCTCACGGTTCATCATCATCGGACGCGTCCATATCATTATTATAGCGAAGCCGGATGGCTTGTCAAGAATGGAAGGACGGCGCGGGATTGCAAATTTTCTTGACGGGCGCGGTGCAACTTGTTATAGTCTCCCCATCGTTGGGTCGCCATCCGTGGGGGGCGCGGTTGAAAACCAGAACAACCATGACAGGATCAAAGTCGTCTTCAACCCGCGAAGACGGCCTTCAGGCATTTATTGAAAAGCGCCGATCGCTTCGGCTGCCGTTGTTTGTATTGGAAATCAAGTGGAAACAATACAACAAGGTCTTCATCGGTCGGATGCAAAACATCAGCATCGGCGGACTGTTCATGTCCACCGAACATTCCCTGCATGCGGGCGATCGGTTCCCGATCGAATTTATTCTCCCGGACAAAAAAACAAAGGTCAATTGCACCGGCGAGGTGACCTGGACGCGGGCTTATGCGTCGGAGGGGACCGGTTCGGAAGGGATCGGTGTCCGATTTCTGAATCTCGATGACCGGAAAATGAAGGCGATCGGTCAATGGATCAAGAAACAGGAGGCTCCCAGGAAAAAACAGGCGTGAGCCCGGTCCCCCGGTTCCGGCGGCGGGCCGTCCCCGTGGGGCTGCTCGGAACGGTTCTGTTTTTCTCGGGTTTGTTATCCGGGCCGTCCACCCTGTCCCCGGCCGATTCCGGGGTTTTTGAGGCCGGCAATCTCATTCCGGTCAAACGGGTCATTGATGGAGACACCATCGAGCTGGTCAACGGTGAGACGGTGCGTTATCTGGGAATCGACGCCCCCGAGCTTCGGAAAAAGGTTCGCGGCCGATGGGTTGAGGCGGCCGAGCCGTTTGCGGCCGAGGCCTCTGAATTGAACCGCCGCTGGGTCGAGGGACGGAGGGTGCGTCTGGAGCGGGACAAGGAAGATCGGGACCGATTTCATCGCCTTCTGGCGTATGTTTTTGTAGAAGATCATCTGGTGAATGCCGAATTGATTTCATCCGGTTATGCGACCGTTCGTCTTCATCCACCCAACCTTCGCTATGCGGACTTATTCATGAAACTCCAGGCGGAGGCCCTGGCCCACCAACGGGGTCTGTGGGCTTCCGCGAGCCGGGGTTCCACTCCCTAACATAAGGAGGGTCTGCGGATGGCCGGACAGGCGAAGACGGCAAGTGCGGAAAGAGAAAAGCGGGACCGATGGGATCGTCGAGACCCTCTCGTCGATCAGCGACAGGGGGATCGGCGGCAGAAAGATCAACGCGCCGGCGAGCGGCGCTCCGGCAGCCGCCGCGCCGATTTCTGTCCCACCTGCGGCGGGGAACTCAGTCCGACTGCGTATTGTTCTTCCTGCAAGGCCCGGGTCATCAAGATCCGGGCGATGGCCGGGCGTTGACGGCGTTCCGGGGGCTCCTGGGGCTCCTTCTGGCGATTGCGGCGGTTTCCTGCGCATCCGTGCCGAGGGGGGGCGACTACACGGTCGGGTATCGGGAAACCGGCGTGTCCTCCTGGTATGGAGAGCCGTTTCACGGACGGCGGACCGCAAACGGCGAAATTTACGACATGCACGGCCTGACCGCGGCGCATCGCCTGATGCCGCTCGGCGCGATCGTCAAGGTGACTCACCGCGACAACGGACGGTCGGTTACGGTGAAGGTCAACGACCGCGGTCCCTTTATCCGCGGACGCATTCTGGATCTTTCCTTCGGGGCGGCTGAACGTCTGGGCATGACCGCGGACGGAACGGCTCCCGTGGCCATCGAAGTCGTTGCGCTTCCGAAGCGCGGCAGGGTTTCCGCGGGCCTGTTCACGGTGCAAGTGGGCGCATTTGAGATAGAAGAGAATGCGAGGCGCCTTGCCGATCATCTGAACCGAAAATTCACCGACGTTTATCTGGCGACCTTGCGGACCAATCACAGCACGATTTACCGCGTGAGAGTGGGGCTTCTGGGTCGGAAGCAGATCGCCTTTCAACTGGCCGATCGGTTGTCTCGGGAGGAGAACCTGGAGGCCTTTGTGACGCGGAAAGATCCATAACAGGGGAGGGGAGATTTCAACCGGCTCCCCCGTCGGCGCGTCATGGAATGGATCAGGGTTCTGATCGGAGCCGGTTTGCTGGGACTGTTGCCGGCCGCCGGTTCCCCGTTGGATCGGCTCAATGCCCCGGTCGTCACCAACCTCAACATGGCTCCCGGCTCCGGCCCGGCCGGCAGCCGTGTGGTGGTCCGGCTTCACCTGTATGACCGTCAGGGCGTTGGAAATGTGGTCCCGATTCTCCATGAAATCCGGGAGGGGATCGAGGAAATCCGGATCCCGATTTATGACGATGGAACGCACGATGATCTGCTCCCGGGCGACCACTTCTTTGCGGGGCATATGATCGTTCCGCTGACCGCTTCCCCGGGGCCCCATTGGTTTGTGGTTTACCTCTTCGACCGGGACGGAAATCGAAGCAACCTATCACTCACGGAATTTACCGTGACCGATTTCCGGAAGGACATTTAACGCGACAGAAGGAGAATGCAATGGCCGATACGGCAACATTGACGGAGAAAATCAAGCGCCTTAAAAAAACGCTGTCCGAAAAACAGCCGAAGGAATCGGGTGCGGTTGGATCGCTCGATGTTCGGACGTTTAAAAAACAATTAAAACGCCTCCAGCGCCGCCGCCGGGTCATGGCAAACGTTGGGCGGGGCGGAAACAAAGCCAACGATGAGAAGGCCGAGAAGGAAACAAAGCCGGAACTGAAACCGGCCGCCCCCCTCCCCGGGAAAGAGGCCAAGGCCGGTTAGTCTGAGGCGCATCGGAAATCAGACGTCCATGAAGCCTGGAAGGGTTTGTAAGCCGGTCGGTCCGCGGCGGGCCTCGCATCCGTTCGCGCGGCTTGTCGTGGTTCTGCTTCTCGCGGGCGGTTGCGCGTCCGCCTTCTCCAAGGAAATCCGACATCAGGTGGATCCTGCGGCCGCCTTCAAGGCCGTTTTACAGAACCCGGATTCGTTCAAGGGAAAGACCGTGCTGTGGGGCGGTGAAATCATCGAGACCCGAAACACACCCGATGCCGCCTGGATCGAACTGCTCCAGCATCCGCTGTCCGGAGACGATCGTCCGATCCGCGGTCCCGTGTCGGAAGGCCGCTTTCTGATCCGGCACGAGGGTTTCCTGGATCCGGCCGTTTACGGACGGGGTCGTGAAGTCACGGTGGCGGGCGAGGTCCGGGGCGGGCTGGTTCGGCCGCTGGACGAGATCGAGTACCGCTATCCGATTGTTGCGGACAAGGAACTGGTGCTCTGGGGCCCGCGTCGGGAACCGGCCTTTCATTTCGGTCTGGGTCTCGGGGCGACCTTTTCAAAGTGACGGAGCTCCCTCTCGGGGCTCCGGAGCGAGGCGATGCAGCGTCGAAGAGCCGAGAACCCCCTTCCGTTCGCCGGCCGGGATCGATTCCGGTTCTGGATCAGGAAATACCATGCCGAGATCATTCTCGCCGGGCTGTTCGGCCTGTCGGCCTCGGGCCCTTTTCAGCGCGGGCTTCCGAATCCGTGGATCGTCGGAATCTGGGCGGGCGGCGTTCTCTGGGTGCTGGGGTCGCTATCGGTGCGATACCTTCGGCACGCCGCGACCGGCCGTAAATCCCAGATCGAAGCCCTGTCCCTCCTGATCCTGGGAATCAATGCGCTTACCCAGCTCACCGGCGGTTTAACCTCTTCCCTCGCCCTCCTCTATGTTCTGTTGGTTTTGCCGGCGGCGCTGCTCTGTGATGTCGCGGTCAACCGGTACACGATCGCGGCGATCTTCTTCCTTGAGGGAATCAATGTCTGGGTCGATCCGAAATCCGCGGCGGAGTCGGGCGTCCGCGCCCTGATCTGGGCGGCCGGACTGTCGTTGATCCCGCTGGTGGTCAAGGGATATCTCCGCGCGGAACGGCAGGAGAAAGAAGAACTCCGGACGGCGGTCCTCCGGTTTCAGACCAGCGCGCAGGCCTTCAAGCCGGTGACGGAGACCGAGCGGGTCCATCAGGTCTGGGCGCTGACGCCCGACGAGCGGGAAAAACAGATCGCCCCGGCCCATCTCCGGTTTGATCGGGCGATCGAAAATCTGTTCTGGCTGTTCAAGGGGGCGCTGCACCAGACCCATCACTGCATCCTGTTCATGCCGGACGAAACCGGGCGGCGGTTCCGGTTTCACAAGTGCGTGGGAGGAGATCCGAGGGAGGTCCGCGCCCAATCGGTGATCACGGAAGGGGAAGGACTGATCGGGTTCGCGATCAAGGAGCGGCGGTTGTACCGGGCGGGGCATATCCATTCCGATCCGGCCGCGCTGGGCTACTGCACGCGGGCCCTCCAGGTGCAGTCGCTCATGGTCCATACACTGGTCCGGGATCATCGCATCGAAGGGGTGCTCGTCGTCGACAGCCTTCAGGCGGAGGCATTCAACGATGAGGAAGAACAGCTCCTTCTCCGTCTGTCCGATCAGGCGCTGGAGGCGATCGAGAACCGCCGGGAGCACCAGGCGATTCAGAACCACGCCCAGGAGCTTTCAACGCTTGCGGCCGTCAGCGAGTCCTTGGGCTCCAAGCTCGACCTCGATCA
>JACQHO010000046.1 GCA_016198945.1 Nitrospirota bacterium
AAGATAAACTGATCCGTCAAGTGAAGATCCGGATTGGCGACCTCCAGCAACGAAAGGATGTGATAGGAGCAATTTTCCTGGAAGTAATAATAGTCAAAGTAATTTCCGCCCAATTCCCACAGATGCAGCAGAAAATAGTTGATCTGGTCTTCCGTGAAATTCAGTTCATATTCCCAGAGATCCCGGTTTTCGAGGTTGCTGTATTCTTGAACCTTCACGTAGTACGGAAATGTCGCAATGGCCCCCTTGAATCCTCCGAACACGCCTTTGAGGGTATATACCAGGGGATTGTTTGTATCGGCGTGGGCGGCGTAATTGATGCCGTAATCGAGGAGTTTTTGCTGCGGACCTTCGCGTTTCTTGTCGATTCTCAAGAAGGTATGGCCGAACATCGAGGCCGGATTGTTCATATAATAGGAAGCGAAAACCAGGGTGATCTTTTCCGGATCCAGGTCTTTGAGCCAGTTTTCGAGCCGCTCGCACCGCTGTTCAGGAAGCTTTGCGGGATCGAAGGACAGTTCGGATTTAAGCCACTTGTAGCGCGCCGGGAAATTGCACTGAGGGTGCTCCTCGCCGGGTTTGAGATCGGACGGAGTCTTAAAGAAATTTCTCAGCGTGGCGGCGAGTTCGGCCTCCGGATCGGTCTTGCCCTCCGGGGTGTTGAAAAACTCCGGGCCGTCTTCTTCGCTTTCGTAACCTCCGAAGATCGTTCTCTTGTAGTGAACCAGCAGGCGCCAGTAGCGCGTCTCGGACAGTCTTTTCGAGACGGCCTGGCCGATCAGTCTGTTCAGGTATGGGTCCTGTTCCTGAACCGATGCGTAAGCAGGAGGGCCGAGGAAAAAGAGCGTGATCAATAGAAATTGGACGGCCCTCTTATTCATCAAAGGAGATACCCGGCTGGGGATTAAAACAAAAGGGGATACGATCATTTGCAGTCGATGCAAGATGACCGTATCCCCTGAGCGTCAAAACCCTTCTTCAGTTCACACAAACGGCTGAAAGCTCCAAATCGTTCTCCATCACGGTTTTCACGGCGCCCAGCATTTCCGCCGGAGTGGTTGCGTCGCTTGCAAAGATCGTTGAATAATTCTTCCGGCTCATGGTATTGAAACGGCTCTGATGGCCGGTCGGACAGCCCAGCATTCCAGCCAGGGTTGTTACATGTTCTCCTTCACCGGCCGCCATCTCTTTCGCCAGGCCCGAGAAGTTGTTTGCCACAAACTCCTCCTGTTGTCTTTCGGCCAATACAATTCCTTTCGCGTCGCAATTGGACGTACCCGAGGTAATGCCGAATGCCTGATTGAAGGAGGTTCCGTTCGTGGTCGCGGCTAAAATCTGAACGGGCCCCGGAGTCTCCCCGAAAAGGAGCGAGCCCAGCCCGCAGCCTGCATCACCGTAACCCGCGGCAAAAGCCGACGAGGAAAACAACATTGCCCCAATCACGGCTAAAATGTATTTTTTCATGTGATCCTCCTGTATGAATCAGTTGTCCGTTTGATTGCAATACAGTTCATGGAGATATCTTGACCCGCTGCTCTATTTATGTTCGGGGGCACGCCGCGGCCAGTTCCGGATGGCCCGATAATTCCTTCTTCAAAGCGGTCAGCATCTCGGTCGGCGTGGTCTCATCACCCGTGAAGATGGAGGCATAGTTTTCCTTGGTGAAAGAGGCGAAGCTGCCGAGTCGTTCGGTTGGACAGCCCATGAGGCCGGCCAATGTGTTGAGATTCTCACCCTCACCGGCCGCCATCTCCTTGGCGAGGTTGCCATAATTGTTTTCGACAAATTGGTTCTGCTCCGTTTGGGCCGATAACACGTTTTTGCAGTCGGATGTGCCGGAGGTCATCGCGAAGGTCTGGTTGCCAAGCAGGCCGTTCAGAAACCATGCGCCGATCTGATGGAGGATTTTATTTTCCTTGATCAACATTCCCCCAAAACCGCAACCGGCCGCGCCGTAGCCGGCCGCGAGAGCGGAGGAAGCAAACGTCAATGAAACAAGCATTGCAATCAACAGAGGATACTTTCTCATCGCTGACCTCCTGGTGTGATTGTTAATGTTTAGTTTCTGGATTTCTAAGACCGAACTTGAGCCTGACCCTGTCTTGACGTGTTTCTGCTTTATACAATTCTGGTCAGATATTGTCAAGACAAATCTTCCGTTCCTTGGACATCTTCGGTTTTGGAAACGGTCCTCAATTAAAAACTGTTCCCGATTGTGAAATAGGTCTGGGTTTCTCCGTCTCTGTCCAGGCCGCGGGCCAGCCCGAGCCGCAGCCGCAAGGGCAGCCGATGGCCGAAGACCATGTCCATCTTCACCTCGGCACCTATACCTCTTCGGAATTCTGATAATGTTGTATTTTCGTCCCATGCGTTGCCGATGTCAAAGAAAAAGTCCGCATGGGTCCGTTGGAAAAAGAAGGGCCAGGTACGGATGCCGCGCTCGATGTTCTGAAGCGGCCATCGGTACTCCAGGGTTCCCAGAGCGGCTTTTTGCCCCCGGAGCAGCCGGACCGGATAGCCGCGCAGGAAGAATTCGGCCTGATCGGGATTGATGAACTCCTCCGTGAGAGCGGGACCGCCCACCTCAAAAGCTCGTTGGATGAGACGATCACCGGTCGCAACCGCTCCGGTCAGACGCGCCGCCAGAACATGGTGCTGAAGGAAAAGTCCCCGGTATTCATGCCAACCGGCAATGTACCGATTCTGATCCGAATCGCTCCCCAGACGACGGTCAAATCGTTCATAGCTCGCCAGCAGTCGGCGTCCATCTTCGCGGCTGATCGAGAAACCATATTCCTTGGCCGTATTGAATTGCCAGGCCAGTCGGAGACCGCTGAGCGTCCCTTCGTCCGGAGGAACGAAGCCGGTCGGGATATCGGACAGACCCGAGAACCGTTCGGCCCGGTAACCCAGTATGACCGACTGTTGGATCTGAAAGGCGATTCGAGAGAACGTCATGTCCAGGTCGAGACGCCGCCGGCGCTCCCAATAATCATTGTCCGTATCGGCGTCCTTGAAGAGATCCGAATGCAGTACGGCAGAATCCAGGATGCCGATCTGAAAGGATGGGTCGAAGGAGTCGTTTACATATTGAAGGGAGTAAGCCGTCCGGCGGGTTGAGGTTCCGTATAAAGCCACCGCGTCAAATTTGTGCCGGCCCAGCACGTCCATCCCGCCGGTGGCCGCGCCGATCTGCGAGCCGGATTCGTCCGACCCGAAGATCGGCGTCCAGAAACGAGGCCGCAGCGTGGGCCAGGGGGAGTAAGACGATGCGTTCAGCGGGATGCGCGTCTCTTGAGTCATCGGCGCTTCTGTCCGATCCTCCAAGGTCCCTGCCGCTTTTCGCCAGCTCGTCGGGTCCCAGGCCATCCGGTGCAAATCGAATCCCCGGCTGCTGTAATAAGAGAAGATGATCTCAATCCCGTCCGGCGTTACTTCAGGCGTGAACGCGCCGCCGAGGACATTTGTAACCTGGAACAGTTCACCGGTCTCGATGGCATACGCGAACAAGTTATAGACGCCGGTTTGATCGGAAGAGAAGAGAAGGTGTTTTCCGTCCGGAGACCAGACAGGCGTCAGATCCTGAAACCGGTCCATCAGGATGGAAGTCGTCTTATTATTTTCGGTGTCGACAAGAGCGAGACCCTGGAGGCCGCCCTTCCAGACAGCGACCGCGAGCCGTTTTCCATCCGGAGACCATCTCGGATGCGTGAGAATCGTTCCTTCTTCCAACCCGTCCAGCGTTCCCCGTTGACCGGTTTCGAGATGATAGACGACAAGGCGGTTCCGTCCCAACCGATTTTCGACGCTGATCAATCGGGTTCCGTCGGGATGAAAATCGGGGTCCCTGAGTCGCGCGCCATGCGTCAGGCGTTGGATCGAGTGTCTTGACCGATCATAAAGATAAAGATCACTGTATTCCGAAAAATTATGGTGGACTTCAAGCTGAGCGAAAGCAAGTCTCGTTCCGTCCGGCGACCACGAGGTTGTGAAGCCGAGGTTTCTCCGAATCAGATCCTGGTCCTGTCCTGTCCGGGCATCCACCAGACGGATGGACGGATAGTCATGAGGATTCAGAGCGGTGTAACTGATCTGTCCGGTTGCCGGATTGACGCGCGGTCCCAGGACATAGTTTCCCTGATGCGTGACGGGCCGGCTTGGGGTGAAGCCCTGATCTTCAAGTTGAATGCGTTGGGCCCGGAATTTTTCCGTCAGTTCCGTCTTCCAGTTCTCCCAAAGACTGGGGTAGGACTGTCCCAGTATTTGTCGGCCGGTCGTGCCTACAAAAAACGGTATGACATTATCGCTGTACTCGAGACTCAAATCCTTCAGGACGGTTTCTCCAAACCGCCGGGCAAGATAGTCATAGAAACGGGCGCCGAAAAGATATTGAATCTGGTGACCCGGCCAGGAGTCCAGCCCGCCGGCCTGATCCAGCGTCGGGAATCGGTCTTCCAGTACGGCCATCCGGAGGAGCATGTCGGCATAGGCGTTGTCCCGCCGATCGCTGACGCCGGTGGCGGTTTCCTCGTAGGTCGCCAGCCCTTCAATCAGCCAGTCCGGCTGAAGGATATTCGGGAT
>JACQHO010000047.1 GCA_016198945.1 Nitrospirota bacterium
GGCCCTTTTTGCCAGACGCATTTCGAGAACGGACAACGGAGCGGTGCAATGGAGAATTATAAATGGGACGGCCCGCTTCTCGGCCCACAACCTTGCAACTTGTCGGTGTCCCTTTTGCGCATAGGTCGCATCGAGGACGGCCCAACGTCCGGTCGCGATCACGGGCGCCGCTCGTTCCAGCAGTCCATGATACGTCCGCTCGGTCATCTCCGGCGTATAGATTCCCCCGCCGTACTCCGCCGGAGTCGGCCCAGCGCCGACCGCCCCGGCGATTGATTTCCGCACCGCATCCGAACGGACCACGATCCCCTCTGAATGTTCCGCAACATCCCCCGCGACAGTGCTCTTCCCCGACCCGCTCACCCCGGCCATCAGGATCAAACCGGCCGGATGTTTGTCAAGATAACGCTCGGCCAGTTCGAAATAGGCCGAGGCACGGGCTCGTGCGGCGGCCTTCTCGGTGTCCGTTATTTCCGGATCTGCTGAAAGAAAACAGGCCACCTTCGCCCGGACACAGGCGCGATAGATGAGATAGAAATCCAGCATGGCCAGGCCTTCGTAATCCTGTGTCTTCTCAAGATAGGCATTGAGGAACCGGTTGCCGAGCCCGGAGAGACCGCGATGGTCCAGGTCCATCAGCAGGAAAGCGATCTCGTTGATGACATCGATATGGTTCAAGGCGTCGTTGAACTCGATGCAGTCGAAGATGATCAGACGACCTTGGTCGAGGCAGATATTCTGAAGATGCAGATCGCCGTGGCAGACCCGGATCGCGCCGGATTGAATGCGTTGGTGAAACAGCGCGGCCTTCCGTTTTAGAAAATCCTCCGAATAGTGTTTGAGTCTTGAAAACCGTTCTGGAGAAACCACCACTCCCTGATATTTAGCCGTCTGCTCGAAGTTTCGGAGCACATTCTCTCCGACAACCTCCGGCGTCCCGAAACCGTCCGCGCGCTCGGCCGATTGATGAAACCGGGCCGTCTGTTCGGCCAGCTCAAGGATATGGGCCCGCGTCACCTCGCCCCGCTTGGCCATCGCATCAAGCAGGCCCTCCTGGCCGAACTGGACCATCTTCACGGCATACTCGACCGGCTCGCCCTTTCCCTCGACATGAAAACTCTCGCCGTCCCGCATGATCGGCACGACGCCCAGATAGATCTCCGGCGCCAGCCGGCGGTTTAAGACCACTTCCCGTTCGCAGTAATAGCGCCGCTTTTCCAGCGTTGAAAAGTCGAGAAATTTGAGATCCACCGGCTTTTTGATCTTGTAGGCGAAGGGACCGGTCAAAAAGACGTCCGAGATATGGGTCGCAATATGTCGGACTTCCCGTACGGGATGGGGATAAGCCGCCGGATTCATGAGCGAACGATACCCAATCATCGTCGCCTCCTCTTGAGATCATTTTAGTATCTTATATAATGGAAAGTCAAAGAAGGATCTGGAATTTGAGAAAGGATTGTCTTCATCAGATTTCCACTCAGTAGTTATTGTGCTACTTCGGCATAAGGCATCAAGAAAATCGACGGGGTCCGTCTTTGACGGACCCCGTCATACCCAATCACTCACTACTCTTCAGGATGCAGGCATTCGTATGTGAGGTGGTATAATCTCTCCCAAAAATGAGGGTCTTTGCCTAATACACTTGGGCTTTTGTCTGGTGAATCGTTTATCGGCTGAAACAGATCCCGGCCATGTTTCATAAAAAAGTCGACAGGATCTTGTTTCCATCCAACTATTGAACCATCCTTCCGTCGACTAATTAGAACTCTCAAGCTGGCAGTCAAAGGAAAGGTCACGCCAGTTGAGACGTTATATGATCGGTCCCAGGACCTAATTCCGCCTCCGGGAGATATATTTCTAATGGAAATGCGCATCTCTGGCTTCCTCAATCGTTGCGCGAACTGAAATCCTCCGAATCTTCCTGACCCCGAAATTTCTGGCAGCATTCTTTCTATCTGATCGGGCAGTCGAAAACAATCTCCTATAACTGGTGCCAGTGACAGAAACCCCTTCTTGTTTGCCAAATAGTAGTCAAGGCATTTGGCCTTCGAACGATATGCTTCAATAGGGTGCCTGCCATACTTACCGGGAAAAATCTCGTTGGAGAAAAGAGCAAGTCTTTGTAGGACATCTACAATATCGTACTCGCCTTCCCCATTTTCCTTATAGTCAATTTCTTGCCCAAAGGATTCCTTCCTCAACAACTTTTCCAACTCATCAAACTCACCTTTGTAGTTGAGGAGGGTGTATTCTTTAAGTTGGGCCGACCGATTCAGTGTCTCTACTAAGTCGGGAAGCTCATCCTCAATACCGACGCGGATATGCAGCATGACATATGGCATCTTACCACGCGCTTCCCCATCCTCCTTTCGATCGTTGAGAAACTGACGGATATTAGCAAGTGTATGACCACCATCGATTGTCCCGTAGGCCTTTGAACTGTTTTGTGGACAGTTTAGAATCAATTTCCCTGTCTGGTTGTCATAGTCTGCACTCTCTACGGCAACCCAGATACCTCGGTTCTTCAAGTGAAACAGATCAGGAGTAGAATTCAACGTGTCACGGATATCTCGCGAAATCCTGGAGTTCAAATTCTGTTGGCGGGGATTGGCATTGCCGATGGGAAGTTTAGCAACTTCCGATATTGGAGCCTGGACCTCATAAACATAACGTCTGCGATCGAATGGATCCTCTAATCGCTTGATGTCTTTCGGTGGGATGCTAAGCGTGATTTCAGACGGGTTGGTAGAAACAGCAATAGCGTTTTTCATTTTTTCCTCCTCGTCTAGCTGTTAGATTCTCTAACAAGCAGACAGTTGACGTTTTTTTTCGCTGGATGCGGTTCGAGAGGAACGCGCTCCAACACCAATCGAGTTCAAAAATAGCAGATCAGGCTTCAAAAAGTCAAGAAAAAACCGAGTGCATTTGTACACCAAAACAGGGGAAATCCTAAATGAGGCAGAGATTGTCAGACATCCAGCAGAGCCTCCTCCTTGACAGGCAGATCCGCACTCGGTTTGACCTTCAGCCAGCCCAGCATGCTTAGGTTTCGAATTGCGAGGGCAACTTCATCCTTGTTTAAGGGTGGCCGCCGTTTCTGTTTCCATTTCATAACTTCGTTCAGGACATCCGTTTCACTCGGCTTCTCCTGACCTTGTTGTATTAGAGAAATGGTCGCAAAGTGCACTGTTGCCGCCAATTCAGCTTGTTTGGTATGCATACGCAAGAAGAGATCTGCAAGTTTGTCTATGGTTGTTCGCCACTGAGCAAGGTCATGCTCATAAGCTTTGTGGGCGTCCTCGAAGGTGGGTCCGACATTTACAGAAAACATTTGGCCACGGCGTTCTTCACGAATCAGACCGTTGTTCACAAGCTTCGTAATGAGACTCTTCAGTGTCGGAGCATAGGGGCCAAAACTTCCACGTTGGTACTGAAGTCCCGTCGGGATACCGGATTCGGTCGCAAAGTAAGCGATCTTTTGAAACGTGATTCGGCCCACAGGCCAGTGATAAGGTTCCTTCTCGATTCTTTCAAGAATCTCGACCAGGGCGACCCATGCTGGCTCAATCCATCGGGGTGGAACCGTTGGTTTTTTGTCTCCATTACCTGCCAAGGCACCTTCCAAGTACGATAGCTGTAACTCCTCATGAGGGGTTCCAAAAGGCGCGTAAAGCTCCACGGGAATCCCGAAGCGCTTAAGATGACGATAGAGCGTCGGCCCCACTACGCGCCAATCGAGCTGACCTTCACCGCATCCCAAAGGCGGGACTGCTAATGAAGTAATGCCCAACTCAACATAGTAGCGTTCAAGATATTCCAGACCACGAACAATATCCTGTAATCTGGCCACTGATCGCCAGTGATCCTTCGTCGGAAAGTTTAAGATCCACGGCGGCATTAATGAGCAATACAGGTATGGTTGGCCGAGCTTAACCTGTCCTGCTTGGCATCGCCGAACATAATCTTCATACATGTCTGGGAATCGTTCTTTGAATTGCAAAGCAATACCCTTGCCCATCACGCCGACGCAGTTGACCGTGTTGACAAGCGTCTGCACCTCTGATTGGAAGAGATCCCCTATTAGGACTTTGACCATATGGGCCTCCTTATCGGAAGAACAAATCCCCATTGATGCTGGCCGGGACGTTTACATCCAATGCATTGAAGCGGGTCAAAGACTCGTTGTTGGACACATAAGCCCCCATGATGAACCGAGATGGAACACTATCCGGAACAAGTACCTCAGCACATTTTATAGATCCATGTCTCATCTCTTCAAATGGGTCATCAGGATGTGTCCAGTATTTTGCGAAAACCAGATCTCGATCAATAACTCGAAGACCCGAGGGCGACGGCTCAAAAAGGGCATAATCGCTCGATGCATTTCGGTCTGACACAATAACCCTTGGAAGATCAAGAACTGTTGGACTAATTCGCAGAACGCACAACTTCTCGTGCTGGCTGTGAATCTTGAAGAGCATCTTGTTCCGAGCACAAATATAGAGGTTCACATAATCGTGCAACAAACGCCCTGGAGGAACGGTTTTCTTGGCTCGACGTTTTTGAATTTCCTCCATCGCTACGGATTCATGTTTTACTGTATCAGCCTTCCGATGCGACAAGATTCCTAAACGACAGATTGAAGGTATGTTTTTAATCGGTGTAATGTAGTGTAACTCTTCCAGATCATCACGTTCCACAGTAGTCTTTGCCCGTTGATCTGGATGTGCTCCGGTGATAAGGTCATAACCTCAGCCGCAATTCCGAAAAATCTTGTGGTCTCAATCTCGCGCTTTACAAAACCCACAACAGCCAGGATTATGAATACAGGAAAGCTTCAGATGGCCCTAACATACCGGAATTCCCAAGAGAAGGCAAGCGGGTTGACTTCTCAAACGCGCGCGGATAGAATCGGGCAGATGGAAACGATATTAGTCATCGGACTTGTCGCCGTCATCGGCCTGTTGATCGTTCTGCTGCTGCAGGGAAAAAGCAAAGCTCCGGATTCGGGCATGCTGGTCATGCAGCAGCAGGTGGATGCGCTGCGGCAGCAGATTACCGAAACGATCACGGGCAATACGACCGCGCTCAATCAGCAGCTCTCCTCCGTCACCCAACAGGTCAACCTTCAACTGACCGCGATGGTCCAGCAGCTACAGAACGCGACGGGCCAGATCGGATCGCGCCTCGACAACGCCGCCCGGGTCGTCGGCGAGGTGAAGCAGAACCTGGGCGAACTGTCGAAGGCGACGCAGCAGGTGTTCGATGTCGGGAAGGACATCGCGAGCCTTCAGGAAATCCTACGGGCTCCGAAACTGCGCGGGGTTTTGGGCGAGTTCTTTCTGGGAGACCTCCTCGGCCAGATCCTTCCGCCGAATCATTTCACCCTCCAGCACCGGTTTAAAAGCGGGGAAGCGGTGGATGCCGTGGTACGGCTGGGCCAGTTTCTCGTGCCGGTCGATTCAAAGTTCCCGCTCGAGAATTTCCGGCGGGTGATCGAAGCGCGCAGCGATGAGGAACGAAAAGCCGCACGCAAAAAGTTCTCCACGGACGTCAAAAAACATATCGACGCAATCGCGGACAAATACATCCTTCCGGACGAAGGAACCTTCCCGTTCGCGTTGATGTACATCCCGGCCGAAAATGTCTATTACGAAACGATCATCAAGGATGAAAACCTCGGCGACGACAAAAGCCTGTCGGCGTACGCGCTCGAACGGAAGGTGATCCCGGTCTCGCCCAACAGCCTGTACGCCTATCTCCAGGCGATCGTGATGGGATTGAAGGGACTGCAGATCGAGAAGAGCGCACAGATCATCATCAGCCATCTGGAACGGTTGCGCGGGGATTTTGAGCGGTTTCGGAAGGAGTTCGAGGTGATCGGCACGCATCTCACAAACGCCAAGGGCCGGTACGACGAGGCTTCGGTTCGCCTGGATCGGTTCGGCGAACGGCTGATCTCGGCCGGCCAGGGAGATGCGCTGCCGACCGAATTGAAAGAAGACGCGCCGGCTGCGAACCGCACCCTGCAGGTCCGCCCCGACTGATTCAGCGGGCGCGGACCCGCGACCGCGAAGAGCGTTTCTCGGCAATGCAGATCTGATCCCGCCCGCTGTTCTTCGCCAGATACATGGCCTGGTCGGCCAGACGGACCAGATCCCGTTTCGTCCGCGCGTGTTCCGGAAAACCGGCAATCCCGAAACTGGCCGACATCTTAATCCGGAGTCCCTCCTCCTTCAGAAACTCATGCGCCATCAGACTTTTGTGCAGCCGGTGAGTGATCCGGACGGCCGTCTGCACATTGGTTTCCGGAAGGACCACCACGAATTCGTCCCCGCCGTATCGCGCGATGATATCGACGTTTCGAAGGTTTTCGACAAGAATATGCGCCATCTCAATCAGCACCTTGCTGCCCATGAGGTGGCCGTGGGTGTCGTTCACGTGTTTGAAGTAGTCCATGTCGAAAAAGATCAGCGACAGGACGGACCCGTACCGCTGGCAGCGCTCGATCTCGCGGTCGAGAATCTCATCCAGATAACGGAAGTTGTACAGCTTGGTCAGGTCGTCCGTAATGGCCAGGTTCGACATGCGCTCGTAGAGCATCGCCCGCTCCAGCGCGATGGCGGCCTGGTCCACCAGCGTCCGGAGAAGATCCTGATCTTTTCCATCAAACGGCTCTCGATTCAACTTGTTGATCATCTCGATGACGCCGATCGTCCGTTTCTTGTTGACGATCGGCACGCACAGAACGGACCGGGTTTTAAACCGCGTGATGCGATCCACCGCACGGTTGAATCGCCGGTCCTTCCGGACGTCATGGATCATCAGCGGCTGGCCGGTTTTGGCCACCCAGCCGGCGACGCCCTGGCCGACCTTTAAGCGAAATTTTTTGATGCTCCTCCCTTTGCTTCCTTTGGCCACCACAAATCGGAGCTCTTGAGCCCCCTCGTCCAAAAGCAGGAGCGACCATGCGTCGCACTTGATCAGCCGCTGAGCCCGTTCCATGATGACCCGGAGGATTTTGTTGAACTCCAGCGTGGAGGTCAAGGCCTTGCCGCTGTTGATGAAGAAGGACAGTTCCCTGGACCGCTGCGCCAGCGCCGTCCGCAGGAACCTGTTTTCGTGTCGGTATTGCTTGAGACGTTCGGCGGGATTCATGGCCTGGAAAGTTCCCCGTAGAGTTCGGGCCGACGGTCCCTGAAAAAGGTCCAGATGTCGCGCGTTTCCTGGACCTCGTTCAGATCGATCTCCGAGAACACGATCGCATCATTCGCCCCCGCCGGAGAGGTCGTCAGTTCCCCATAGGGATTGACGCAAAAACTCCGCCCGTAGAACGTCTGCCGATCTTCCTTGCCGGCCCGGTTGATCCGAAGAATAAAAACATTATTGGCAATCGCGTTCGCGCTGATCATTTTTTCCCAGCGCGACTGGGAGGCCAGGGCCGCCGCGGTCGGGGCAATGATGATCTGGGCCCCCTGAAGCGCCATGATCCGGCTTCCCTCCGGGAAAAAATTATCCCAGCAGATCTGAACGCCGATTCGGGCCGCCGAGGTCTCAAAGACGGGAAAACCCAGATCGCCCGATTGGAAATAAGACTTCTCCTCCCACAGCGGAATCTGAGGCAGATGCACTTTTCGGTACCGGCCGATCAGCGCGCCGTTCTTCTCGATCACGGCCGCCGTGTTGAAGTAAGAATCGCCGTCCTTTTCAAAAAAAGTTCCGACCAGAACAATGCCGTGTTTCTGCGCCGTCTCCTGAAGCGTGGAAACGGTCGGGCCGTCGATGGGTTCGGCCCATCGAAATGGATCCCTCCGGCTCTCATACGCAAACCACGGCAGGGTGAAGAGCTGTTGGGTGGCGATGAGACGGGCGCCCCGCTCCACAGCCATGGCGATCATCTCGACGGCCTTCGCAAGATTTGCGGCGGGATCCTTGGCGCACTTCATCTGGAGTCCGGCAATTTTCATCAGGGTGTCCCCCTATTGTCCATGGCACTTCTTAAATTTCTTCCCGCTCCCGCAGGGACAGGGATCGTTCCGGCCGACCTTCTGGACCTCCCGGTGCGCCGTTTTGGGCGGCTGCCGGGCCGGGACGTCGCCGTGGGAGAACTGAAGCCGGGACGGCCGCGGGGCGGCCGGTCGGACCGCCGGGGCGGGTTGATCCTTCACCACCTGGATCTTGAAAAGATGTTCCACTGCATCGGCCTTGATCCGTTCCATCATGGCCGAGAACATCTCAAACCCTTCCCGTTTGTATTCGACGAGCGGGTCTTTCTGCCCATAGCCCCGGAGACCGATGCCCTCCTTCAGGTAATCCATTCCCAGAAGGTGGTCTTTCCATTGGGTGTCGATCACACGGAGCATCACCATTTTCTCGAGCCGGCGCATGAGCGGTTCGCCCAGGTCGGTCTCTTTCTTTTTATAGGCCTCGTCGATCTTCTGAATCAGCATCTCCCGCAGCGCCTCGCGCCCCAGGTTTTTCAATTCCGACTCATTCTCCGGGCCGATCATAAACTGACGGGTGATCGCTTCATTCAACCCCTTGCAATCCCATTCTTCGGGATAGACCTCTTCCGCACAATACAGATCCAGCATCTCTTTCAAGCGGTCATCCATCATTCCGAGGAAGAGATCGGTCAGATTCTCGCCGCGAAGAATGCGGCGACGCTGTTCGTAGATCACCTCGCGCTGCTTGTTCATGACGTCGTCATACTCGATCAGCTGTTTCCGGACATCGAAGTTGTGCGCCTCGACCTTTTTCTGGGCGTTCTCGATGGCACGGGTCACCATCCGGTGCTCGATCGGAATCCCCTCCTCCATCCCGAGCCGCTGCATCAACCCCGAAATCCGCTCGGAACCGAAGATCCGCATGAGATCATCTTCAAGGGAAAGATAAAATCGCGACGATCCCGGATCGCCCTGCCGGCCCGCCCGTCCCCGAAGCTGATTGTCGATCCGCCGGCTTTCATGGCGCTCGGTCCCCAGAATATGGAGACCGCCCAGCGCCACCACTTCCCGTTTCTCGGCTTCGCACTCGCTTTGGGTCCGCTCCAACAGCCGGGACTGCTCGGCCGACGGCATGTCCGGCTGCTGAATGAGCTGCCGCTTGAACAGGAAGTCGGGATTCCCGCCCAGCAGGATATCCGTGCCGCGCCCGGCCATGTTCGTCGCGATCGTCACCGCGTTTTTGCTTCCGGCCTGGGCGATGATTTCGGCCTCCTTTTCGTGATACTTGGCGTTTAAAACGGAATGTTTGATTCCCTGCCGCTTGAGAAGACCGCTTAGGCGCTCGGATTTCTCGATCGAGATCGTTCCGACCAGAACCGGCTGGCCTTTTTGATGAAGTTCTCCCACTTCCTCGACAATCGCATTGAATTTCTCCCGCTCCGTGCGGTAGACGACATCGGCATAATCCTTGCGGATCATCCTCCGGTTCGGGGGGATGACCATGACATCGAGGTTGTAGATCTTCGCGAATTCGGCCGCCTCGGTGTCGGCCGTCCCGGTCATTCCGGCCAGTTTCTTGTACAACCGGAAGTAGTTCTGGAACGTGATCGAGGCCAGCGTCTGGTTTTCGTTCGCGATCTTCACGCCCTCCTTGGCCTCGACCGCCTGGTGCAGGCCGTCGCTCCAGCGACGGCCCGGCATCAGCCGACCGGTGAATTCGTCCACGATGATCACCTCGCCGTCCTTGACGACGTAATCCACGTCCCGTTTAAAAAGCGCATGGGCCTTCAGGCCTTGAATGACGTGATGCACCAGATCCATGTTGGCGAGATCATATAGATTGGACACGCCCAGCAGCCGCTCGACTTTTGCATTGCCTTCCTCGGTCAGGGTGACCGTTTTCGTTTTTTCCTCAACGGTGTAATCCTCCGGCGCTTTGAGGGTCGGGATGATCTGGTTGATCCGATAGTATTTGTCCGTGGACTCCTCGGTCGGTCCCGAGATGATCAACGGCGTTCGGGCCTCGTCGATGAGGATGCTGTCGACCTCGTCCACGATGGCGTAATGCAGCTCCCGCTGAACGCACTGGCTCAAATCGCCCGTCATGTTGTCCCGGAGGTAATCAAATCCGAATTCATTGTTCGTCCCGTAGGTGATGTCGGCTTGATAGGCCTCCTGGCGGGTGACCGGTCTGAGAAAGTGCAGACGGCGATCGGCCGCCTCGTAGGCGGGATCGAACAGAAACGAGGCCTCGTGTTGGATCACGCCCACCGATAGACCCAGCGCATGGTAAATCGGGCCCATCCACTGGGCATCCCGCTTGGCCAGGTAATCATTGACCGTGATCAGGTGGGCGCCGAGCCCGGTCAGGGCGTTCAGATACAACGGCAACGTGGCGACGAGCGTCTTTCCTTCGCCCGTCTTCATCTCGGAAATCTTGCCTTCATGTAGAACGATCCCGCCCAAGAGCTGCATGTCGAAATGCCGCATTCCCAGCCGGCGCTTCGACATCTCCCGGACCACGGCAAAGGCCTCGGGAAGTATTTCATCGAGCGGCACACCGGAGGACCGTCGCAACCGGAACTCTTCCGTCTTGGACCGGAGCCCCGGATCGTCCAGCGCCGCCGCCGACGGCTCCAAAGCGGTAATCCGCTCGACCAGTGGGGCCAACCGTTTCAGTTCCCGATCGTTTTTTGTTCCGACGAATTTTCGGATCAGCAATCCAAGCATGACTCCATCCGTTTCACGTCCGTTTCAAAACGGACTCATTATAATACCACAACGCCCAAAAAACACGAAAAATATTGCGGGTAAAAAAAACCCCGACAAAGCGGTTGCTTTGTCGGGGCCGAACGGGATCATGGATGTTATTGCGCTTTCACCACATTCGATGCCTGGGGACCTTTTTTGCCATCCACCACATCGAACTCCACCTCCTGGCCTTCGGTCAAGGTTTTAAATCCATCTCCCTGGATGGCCGAGAAATGGACGAAGACGTCTCCGCCGCCTTCCTGCTCGATAAATCCGTACCCCTTCTTCTCGTTGAACCACTTCACCTTTCCTTTACTCATTACGCTAAACCCTCCCTACGATCCGCTCCGGAACTCCAACCGGAACGGTTATGGATAATCGAGCAAGCGACCCACGCAGGATGGGCCGCTTCCTCCCCGCCTAAAGCAAGCTTTTACAATGGGTGACGTGCTAATTTAGGATGTACCTCAAAGGATTAACCGGGACGTTATTGACGTAGATTTCGTAATGCACGTGGGGACCGGTCGATAACCCCGTGTTGCCGACAAAACCGACCACGTCCCCGCGTTTAACCTTCTGGCCGATCCGGACATTCGTCTTGGCCAGATGTCCGTACATCGTCTGCATTCCATACCCGTGATTGAGCTTGATCACCTTGCCCAGGCCGCTGTCGAACCCTTCGTAGCTGACCACACCGCCCGCCGTTGCCAGCACCGGGGTATCGCGCCGTGAAGCCACATCGATCCCGTTGTGCATTGAGACGCTTCCGGTGAACGGCGAGAGCCGGTTTCCAAATCCGGACGTCAGCCATCCTCGAACGGGCCAGATCGAGGGGGTCGAGGCCCACAGGGAACGCCTGTCTTTCATCGCCTCGGTCAGTTCCTCGAAACTCAACTCTTGCACCGCGGCGGCGGACTTCAGATGATTGAGGTCTTCATCCATTTTCGCGATGTCCCCTTCCTGAACCTTCCCGTCTTGATAAACCGCATCCGTTCCCCGTTCTTCCGGTCCGCCCATTCCCATCAACTGGTCGGATTGCGGCGGCGGACCGATATCCGTAATGACACGAAGCTTGGCGTCCAGGTCCTTTAAGCGGGTCATCTGCTTCTTCAAATCCGTAATGTTGGAGGCAAACGCCTGGATCTGAATTTTCTGAGATTTCGTTTCCCTCCGAAGGGATTTTAATTCCAACATGTCCCGTACCATATAAAAATACTGAATCACAAAAATGAGGATAAGAACCGTGAGGACGGTTGTGGTTCCAAGCATAATTTTTAAAGCCTGCTTGCTGAAACTAAACCGGTATGCCTTGGAGGTGGGCGTGGGGATGATCATTACAGTGTAGGATTCTTTCAATGTTTTCATACATGTACCTCCAAAAAGCGGGCTGATCGTACCATACCCCCATAGTCTTGTCAAGAAATTTTTGTTCTTTATTGAACCGCTTCCCCGTTATTGAACATGTCTTAATTCAGCATAGCAGAAAAACGGATTTCGGCAACCGCCTTTCATCTTTTTTTAGTACCTTATATGGGTATTTTCGTTGGAATTCTACCATATCTTGGGCTTCTTTCCGTTGAGAAAAACCTCTAAAGGACAGCCCTTGCATTTCGGTTTGGGTTTACAATGCTCCTTTCCGGCTCTGACCAGAAGGGCATGGTATTCATTGTACAGCCCGGGATGCGGCTTTAGGCGGTCCATGAAAAAGCGTTGAAGCTGATCGTACGACACCCGATGGGAAGTCAGCCGGTGTCGACCGAGGACGCGCCGCGTATAGGCGTCGATCACGAAAATGGGATAATCACCGGCATACAGCAGAATCGAGTCGGCCGTTTCGGGCCCGATGCCCTTGACGGAAAGCAGTTTGGGCCGCAGAGCTTCGGCCGGTTGCTTGAGCATGCGTTTCAAATCGCCCTGATAGGTCTCCATCAGAAACCGGACAAACGCCTTAACTCGGCCGGCCTTGATATTGAAATAACCGGAGGGGCGGATCAAAGAGGCCAGCCGCCGGAGGGATGCCCGGTGCAACGCTTCCGGTGTCAGAAGCCGCGCCCGCTTGAGATTCGCAATGGCCCGTTCCACGTTTGTCCAGGCGGTGTTCTGGGTCAGAATGGCGCCGACTACCACCTCAAACCGGGTCTCGGCCGGCCACCAATGCTGCGGACCGTAAGCCTGAAGCAATCGGCGATAGTACCGGTCAAGCTCGCGGGCTGTTTGCAGGTTTTTTTTCACGGCAGGACGGACGATCAGCGAGTGGACTGACGGATCCACCGGAGATAGTCTTTCGAGCCCCGAATGATCGGCAGGGCGATGATCTCCGGAACCGAGTAGGTATGGAGCGACTTCACGCGCTTCACAAGACGATCAAAACAGGCCTGTTGTGTTTTAAGAACCATGAGGGACTCCCGCTCCCGGCGGGTCTTGCCCTGCCAGAGAAAAACCGAGGCGCCCTGCGGAATGATATTGGCGCAGGCCGCCAGTTTTTCTTCCACCAGGCGGGTCCCGATGCTCCGGGCCTCCCTTAAGGACGGGGCGGTGATTAGAACAACAATTTCCTTCGGCAAGGATCAGTTTCCTTTGTAGATCGTCGGCGTGATGAAAATCAGAAGCTCGCTCTGGTTGTCCACCTTGGTCTCTTTCTTAAACAGCCATCCCAGGATCGGGATCCGCGACAGGAACGGGATGCCCTTGGTCCCCACGGATTCATTCCGGGTATAGATCCCGCCGATCACGATCGTCTCGCCGTCGGCCACTAACAGATCCGTTTCGGCCGTGCGGGTCGTCAGGGGCGGAATGTTCTGGACCTGCCGGTTATAATCCGGCTCTTTCTTGTCGGCCCTCACATGCATCACGACCCGGTTGTCCGGCGTGATGTGAGGCGTCACAATGAGTTCCAGTTTCGCATCAATCTTGGTCACCCCGCCGACACCGGATGTTCCGGATGTTCCGGCCGTCCCTCCCGTCGTCCCGGAGGTCGTTCCGCTGGAAGACGTCCCGCTCAGAACAGCGGTCTGAACAAAGATCTCGGTCCCGCTCGATATTCGGGCCTCTTTGTTGTCCATGGTCATCACGCGTGGATTGGACAGGATCCGTCCCTGCCCGGCGTCTTCCATGGCCGACAACTGGATATCCAACTGACGCGTGCTGGCGATATTGCCGAAGGTGAATCCGACCGCCCCGCCCGCACCCTGGGCCACGGTGGCCGGGAGATTCACTGCAAAGTTGTTGCCGCTCAATCCCACGCCTCCGGTCAGCGGCGCGGGCGAGGCACCGGAGCCGCCGCTGTTGCTCGTGGCGCCGGTCACCTGATAGGCCCCCCGGTTCGTCGGGTTGGTGAAATTGCCGCCCCATTGAATCCCGAGTTCCCGGGTAAAATTCGTGCCGGCCTCCACGATGCGCGCCTCGATCAGGACCTGCGGCGTGCGCCCGTCGAGGCTTTTTACGATCGAGACGATTTTGGCCAGATTGTCCGGGAGGTCGCGGACGATGAGCGAATTGGTCCGGGCGTCGATTGCAACGCTGCCCTGTTTGCTCAAAAGTGTTTTGACCGTTTCGGCGCTCTCCTTGGCCGTGGCAAAGTTCACCGGAACGATCTCGGTCGTCATATTGTTTTCCCCTTCCGCGAAGGGCGATTTAACGACACGGAGGATCGTTCCTTCCTGAAACGAGATCAGGTTATTGATCTTGAGGATGGCGTCAAAGGCCTCGTGCACCGTGACCCGCTGGAAACTCAACGTCAGCCGCCCGTTGACCTCCTCGCCGATGATGACATTCAAGCCGTTCTCCTGGCCCAGCGCCCGGAGGACGTCTTTCAGATCGGCATCCCGAAATTCCAGCGTAAAAACGGGATGGCCGATATCAGACGACTCCTTTTTAAGGCTGATCGTCCCCTGTCCGGTCCCGGCCGCCGAGACAACGGCGACGGATGGGCCGATCAGCCAAACCATCACGATCAGGACCCAAACCACTCTGCCCACCTTCCCGTGACGTCCCCTCTTCATGGAGACCTCCTCTCGGATCTAACGGCCCAAAACAAATTTATTGACCCTCAGTTCCTTTTCCCCTCCGGCGCCCTGCAACACCACCCGGTCCTCCAGGATCTCGGCAATCCGTCTTCCTTCAATCATATCACCTTTGCGCAAGATCTTGTTGTTGATGATGGCCACCCCGCGCCCCTCCCGATAGATAATCGCGCTGAGATGGAACTCTCCATCGGTCGTGACACCGGCGCCGGAGGCCGAAGAACCGGGAAGCGCAAAGGGATCCCGCCCCCACTGCATGGCCTTTTCCTGCCGTTCCAGCCACTGGGTATTGATCTCGGACAACGGCTGGGCCTTGACAGCAACAGGCGTAAGGCGTAAGGGGTAAGGGGTAAGGAGAAGAAACAGAAGAACCCTCATGAGCACAAAACTTTTCATCTTACTCCTCACTTTTCACTCCCTACTCTTTTCCCAAATACGTCACGGTTTTCAAATGAGCCAGGATGTCCGGATTGAGATCGGACCGCGTCTCGATCCTGAGCTCTTTGACGATGACGGCGCGCGGCAGATTCTCAAGCATGAGAAGGTAATCCCCTAACTCCCGGAAGCGCGACTGGACATCAATCTGGAGCGTGAGCTGGAAAAAGGTTCCCTTGTCCTCAATGGCCTCCGGCCGAACCGAGACAAACTCGATCTGACGCAGGCGTGCCAGCCGCGTCATCTCCTCCAAAAGCACCGACAGCCGGCTCCCTCCCGGGAAAAGATCGCCCACCTTTCCGGAGAATTCGGTGCTGACCTCTTTGGCCTGCGCCGCCTCATGAAGCTCATCGGACCGCTTTAGAAGCAAAGGGATCTGCGCCATTCCCTGATCGATCTCGGTCTTGAGAGAAACTTTCCGAACCGTCAGATCCCTCGCGCTCCGGATCATCGGCATCATGAAATAATGAAGATACGCAAATATAACAGCGACGGCGGTCAGAATGAAAAGGACCCGCTCCCGTGTCGAGAGTTTGCTGAAATCCAGCCTTTTAAGAAGATCGGGCAGCGCCACCGTTTCTCGTCTCCTAACGCAACGCGGCCGTCAGTTCAAAACTCACTCCCTGCCCCCCCTCGCCGACGGCCTTTTGAGAATAAACCAGCGAAACCGATCCGTACCGCGGCGAGCGCTCCAGTGACGAAATAAAATGGTTCACGGCAACCTGCGAATGGGCCACGCCGACGAAACGAACCGATTTCTCGGCCGTGGACGGCAAAAGGCCTCCCGATTTTGAATCGAGGCTCTCCATCCGGGTCAGCCAGACCCCCTCCGGCACGATGAAGCTCACCTCCCGGACGACGTCCGCCCAGGGGATACGGGTTTTCAGAAGATCCCTCATGGCCGCAAGCTGCTGCGCAGCAGTCTCCCGGCTCGTTTCGGTCTGCCGGGCCAGGTTTCCGATCTCACCGTTCAGACGGGCCAGTTCCTGCTGTGTTTCATCCCGCTGGATCGCGAGTCCCCGGACCTCTTTTTTCAAGACGCTCACACGCCAGGCATATCCCAACGAAACGAGAACCAGAAGAAAAACAGCCAAGCCCAGCGCCGCCGGAACGACGATCTCTTTGAAGGAAAACGGCTTCTCTTCAAACAGAATTTCACGGGCCGCCAGATTGACATGCGACTTCATCGTCCGCTTCTCTTACGCATCCGGTTCCCTCAGCGCCAGCCCCACGGCAGTCGAAAACCGGGGGGCCATCAGCCGAATTTCCCCAAACTCCTTTTCATCACAGAGGATCTCGGCAAACGGGTCGTCCAGTTCCACATTCGCGTCAAAATAGGAGGCGAAATATTCCTGAAAACCGGGCATCAGGCAGGCCCCGCCCATCAACACAATCTTTTTGACCGAACCCTCGCGGAATTGGGCCCGGTAGTAATCCATGGACCGCTGCGTCTCCAGGATCATCCGGTCCGCCTCGGCCTTGATGGTCTCGTACAGCCGGCCGTCTTGATCCGCCTTTGGCGGATTGGCCTGCCCGGGCGGGCCCTCCGGAGCCGGTCCGCCTGAGGCGGAGCCGGAGAGGCCTTTCTGCCGTTTGAGCTGTTCGGCCTCTTCCCGTTCGACCCCAAGCCCTCGCATGACGGCCTGGGTGATTTCATCGCCTCCCAACTGGACATTCCGCGTAAACCGCAGCACGCCCCGTTTTGAGATATTGATATCCATCTTGCCGGCGCCGATATCCACAAAGACCAGGTTTTCATCCAGATCCGACTTGTAATTCAGCTTGAGGGTGTTGAAGAGCGCGAGAGGATTGACGTCCATCGCCGTGATCGGAAGATTGATCCGCTTGAACGATTCGAGTTGATTCAAGACCGCGGACCGCTCGGCCGCCACCACCAGAACTTCCATCCGTTGCAGGTCGCGTTCCTGTGTTTCGCCGACGATGAGATAATCCAGGACCGAATCTTCCATGGGAAACGGAATCAGTTTTTTCGCCTCCCAACGGACCGCCTCTCCCAGCTCATCTTTGGGCATCTTGGGAAGCAACAGATAACGGATGACCGGGCTTCGGCCGCTGAAGTTAATCGCGATCTTCTGTCGTTTGAGCCGGGTTTCCTTAAAGACGTCGTGGAGGGACAATGGGGCGTCGCGGTCCTGACCCTCTCGCTCATCGCGGTCTGCAGGAGGCAGTTCCGTCAGTCCGGCGTACTTCAGAACAAGACCTTGCCGCGTCGAGGCCAGTTGAATCACCTTGATCGCGCTTTTTCCGATGTCCAGGCCCAGGAGATGCCGCTTCGGCTTCACCCAGGACAGCAAGGATACGCCCATGTTACCCCATTGCGGAACGCGTTAAGACCGTCCGCAGATTAACCGACGGTTGCCTTCATCTCCTCGATCGCCTTTTGGTACGCCGTCTTATGTTTAAACCCTCGTTTCAGGTACTTCCAGATCAGCTTGATCTTGAGGATGTCCTCCTCCGAATATTCCCGCGACTCGAGATCGCCCATCGGAATCCGCTTGGGAGCGATGTACCCCTTTTGCTCCAGATAGTAGAGCTTGTGCCGGGGGATATCAACTTTTTTCAGTATTTCGGCCGTCTTCATCATTACGTCCTGGTCAGTGGCTGGGAACAGATTTCATGTCTGCTGCGAACCGCAGCATGCAGGCAAATCAGTCCCCTCCCACTGGCCAGGACGTAACGATGAAAACGGCCGAGATTCTAAAAAAGGTTGATATCCCCCGGCACAAGCTCTACTATCTGGAGCAAAAGGGGTACATCGCTCCCAA
>JACQHO010000048.1 GCA_016198945.1 Nitrospirota bacterium
GCCCACTGCCGCGTTAACTCGGCCGCTCTCAAATCCTGCCAGCTGATTGCGGGAGCAAGGGGCCGGCCGGTATTTTTATCCCAGAGAATGATCGTGGACCGTTGGTTGGCGATCCCCAGGGCCGCAATGGAATCTTTTTTTCCGATGGAATGGATCAGCTGCTTTGCCGCGCCGAGCTGGGAATTCAGAATCGCTTTCGGATCCTGTTCAACCCAGCCGGGCCGGGAACGGACCGATTTCAACGGGACGATCGCCTGTCGCGCGACCCTCCCCTTACGGTCCGCCAGGACCGCCTTCGAATGGCTGCTTCCCTGATCCAATCCCAATAGATAGTCCGTCATGCGGCGCATGGTAGAGAAACCGGACGGACTTGTCAAACGAGACGGTCGCTGATAGGATGCGCCCATGACCGCACGCGATCAATCGACCCGGAACCGCCGGCTCGTCGGGATTCATGGAAACGTACTTCTGCTGGGCGTCGTCAGTTTCTTCAACGACGCGGCCTCGGAGATGATTTATCCTCTCCTGCCCCTCTTTTTGGCGACCGTTCTCGGTGCCGGCCCGGCCGCGCTCGGCATCATCGAAGGGATCGCTGAATCAACCGCGTCTTTTCTAAAGCTGGCTTCGGGTTTCATCTCTGACCGCGTGCATCGCCGGAAGAACTGGGTCGTGGGCGGATACATTTTATCAAATGCCGCGCGTCCGCTGATCGGACTAACCACGATCTGGACCGGCGTGCTTGCGCTTCGGTTCATCGACCGCATCGGCAAGGGCGTTCGCACCTCGCCCCGGGACGCCTTGATCGCCGAGAGCACTCCCTTTGAATTTCGGGGTAAGGCCTTTGGCTTTCATCGCGCGGCGGACCATGCCGGCGCGGTCGTCGGACCTCTGATCGCGACGCTGCTGCTGGCCGTCTTCATGTTGGATCTAAAGACGGTCTTCCTTTTGTCGGTTATCCCGGGTCTCATCACCGTCGCCGTTCTTTTGATCGGCGTGCGGGAAATACCGATTGAAACGCGGCCGGCCGCGCGCCATGAACCGCTGAAAATCCGCCGGGCCTGGCGGGAGATGCCGATCCCCCTTCGCCGGTTCGTGCGGGTTCTATTTCTTTTTACGCTCGGAAACTCGACCGACGCATTTCTCCTTTTGAAAGCACAGCAGCTCGGCGTCTCGGTCGCGCTGATCCCCGTTCTCTGGACGGCACTTCACATCGTCAAGATGGGAAGCTCGTTGCCCGGAGGAATCGCATCGGACCGGTGGGGAAGAAAAGGCGTGATCGTGACGGGCTGGATGGTTTATGCGCTGACCTATGCCGGTTTCGCGATTGCCGACGCGGCCTGGCAGGCCTGGGCGCTGTTTGCGGTCTACGGACTTTATTTTGGCCTGACGGAAGGAGCCGAGAAGGCGTTGATCGCCGATCTCGCCCCGGCGCATCTACGCGGCTCGGCCTTCGGCCTTTATCATCTCATGATCGGGATCGGCGCGCTCCCGGCCTCGCTCCTGTTCGGCTGGGTGTGGCAGGTCTACGGCGACGCGGCCGCCTTCAGCATGGGGGCGTTCCTTGCGCTGACCGCGGCGCTGCTGCTCGGGTCGGTCCGGTGGATCTCCACCCCGGGGGAACGACGATGAGCACCGGCCCGGAATACATATTGGTGGCGGTCGCGGTGCTGCTGCTGTTGGGTGTGCTGGCGAGCAAGGCCTCTCAGCGTCTCGGGATCCCGGCGCTGCTGCTGTTCCTGGCGCTCGGCATGCTCGCTGGCTCGGAGGGGCCCGGCGGCATCTACTTTGACGACGCGCACGCTGCGCAGCGGCTCGGAATCGTGGCGCTCGCATTCATTCTCTTCGCCGGAGGTCTCGATACGTCGATGACGGACATCCGCCCCATGCTCCGGAGCGGCGTGGCGCTGTCGACTTTGGGCGTGCTGCTGTCGGCGCTCGCGATCGGCTGGTTTGCAACGGTCGCGCTCGACTTCTCCTGGCGTGAAGGCTTGCTGCTCGGCGCCGTCGTCTCGTCGACCGACGCCGCGGCGGTCTTTGCCGTGCTGCGCTCGCGGAACGTGGGGTTGCGAAAACCGCTGACCCCTCTTCTCGAGTTCGAATCAGCAAGCAACGACCCGATGGCGGTCTTTCTCACGCTCGGAATGATCCGACTGGTGTCCGATCCCGCGCTTTCTCCCGCGGCGCTCATTCCGATGTTCCTGCAGCAAATGGCCGTGGGCGGACTCTTGGGCTATGCGCTCGGCCGTACGGCGCTGGTCGCGATCAATCGGCTGCGACTGGAGTACGAAGGTCTCTACGCCGTCTTCACCTTGTCGCTGGTATTGCTGGCCTACGGCCTGGCGGCCGCGCTCGGCGGGAACGGCTTTCTCGCCGTCTATCTGGCCGGGCTGGTATTGGGAAACGGCAGCTTTATCCACAAGCGCAGTCTGATTCGGTTTCACGACGGTCTCGCCTGGCTGATGCAGATCGCCATGTTCCTCACGCTCGGGCTGCTTGTGTTCCCGTCGCGCCTCGTCCCGGTGATGGGAATTGGCCTCGTGCTGTCGGTCTACCTGATCGTGGTCGCGCGTCCGGTCAGCGTGATGCTCAGCCTGGCGCTGGCGAAGGTGAGCGCAAGGGACAAACTCGCGGTCTCATGGGTGGGGCTGCGCGGGGCGGCGCCGATCATCCTCGCCACCTTTCCGATGGTCGCGGACATCGGCAATGCCGAAATGATTTTCAACCTGGTTTTCTTCATCGTCCTCACCTCGGTAGTGTTGCAGGGCCCCTCGATTCCGGTCATCGCGCGCTGGCTCGGCGTTGGGGCGGGACCGGACGAGCGCATGCGCTACCCGCTTGAGTTCGAACCGGTTCCCGGCAGCGGGAGCGAGTTGGCCGATCTGAAGGTCCCGCACGATTCGGCCGCGGTCGGCCGGCGGATCGTCGACCTCGGCCTGCCCCGGGGAACGCTGGTGGTCCTCATTCACCGCGGCGGCGAGTTCATCGTCGCCAGCGGCGGGTCCGAAATACAGGCGGGCGATTCGCTCCTGGTGCTCGGCCCGTCCGACGGGATCGCGGCCGTGCGCAGGTTGCTGGCGATGCAACGGCCGGTCGAATCATGACGTTCCAAGACACGCCGAGAGACCGACTGCCGACGGCTTCACTTCCGATCACACCGCTTCTCCCCTCGCTGCGTGAAGCGCTCGCCTCGCATGCGGCCGCCGTGCTTCAGGCGCCGCCCGGCGCCGGCAAGACCACGGTCGTTCCGCTTTCGCTGTTGGATGAACCCTGGCTTGCGGGTCGGTCCATACTGATACTGGAACCCCGCCGGCTGGCCGCACGCGCGGCCGCGGCGCGAATGGCATCCCTGCTGGGCGAATCCGTGGGCGAGACGGTCGGTTATCGCATCCGGTTTGATTCAAAGATTTCGGCGAGAACACGCATCGAGGTGCTGACGGAAGGAATCCTCACGCGGCGGCTCCAGTCCGATCCCGGCTTGGAGGGCGCGGGGCTTGTGATCTTCGATGAGTTTCATGAGCGGCATATCCATTCGGATCTGGCTCTGGCGCTCTGTCTTGACAGTCAACGGACCCTGCGCGAGGATCTTAAGCTCCTCGTGATGTCCGCAACGCTCGATGGAAAGGCCCTGGCCGCTCTCCTCGGCAACGCGCCGTTGCTCACGAGTCACGGACGCAGTTTTCCGGTGGACGTTCGTTATGCCGCGCGCGATCCGGAGGAAACCGAAAAGCGACTTCCGGAGACTGTGAAACAGGCCGTGCTGAATGCGCTAAAACATGACAAAGGCGACCTGCTCGTGTTTCTTCCCGGCGCATGGGAAATACGCCGAACGCAGGAGCTGCTGGAGGCCGCATTGACTCAAGACGCCGTCGATCTTTTCCCCCTCTACGGCGATCTTCCGTGGGAGGCGCAGGACCGCGCGATCCAACCGTCGCAACGTTCGCGGCGCAAAGTCGTTCTGGCCACGCCGATCGCCGAGACGAGCCTCACGATCGAAGGGATCGGCGTCGTGATCGACTCGGGCTTTGCGCGGATTCCCGAATTTGATCCGCGGAGCGGTTTGACGCGGCTGACGACACGGCGAATCTCGCGCGCCTCGGCCGAGCAGCGCGCGGGCCGGGCCGGGCGGCTCGGTCCCGGCGTCTGCTGCAGGCTCTGGACGGAAGCGACGCAGCGCGGGCTGGTCGCACGGCCCATTCCGGAAATACGCGCGGCCGATCTGACACCGCTTGCGCTCGAGCTTGCGCAATGGGGCGCGCGCGACGCAGGCACGCTTTCGTGGCTCGATCCCCCGCCGGCGGGCGCGCTGGCGCAGGCCCGACGATTGCTGACCGATCTCGGCGCGCTGGACCCGGAAGGCGTCATCACGCCGGCAGGACGCGCGATGGCCGCGCTGCCGCTCCATCCGCGCCTTGCGCATATGGTGCATGCCGCCGATGCGCTCGGCCTCGGCCGTCCGGCCTGCGATATCGCCGCGCTGCTCTCGGAACGGGATATTCTTACCGGTGATCGAAAGCGCTCGGTCGATTTTCTGGAGCGGGTCGAGGCATTGCGCGCCTTCCGCGCGCGGGGACGCGCGGGAGATCAGTCGTCCGGCGCTGATCCGTCCGCCTGTCAACGCGTCGAGCAGGCGGCGCGTCAATTTCATCGTCTGCTAAGAAGCCGGGAGACCGAGGCCCCGCATCCTGCCGAGGCGGTCGGCCTTCTTCTCGCGCTCGCCTACCCCGACCGGATCGCGCTCCAACGGGCGCCGGGCGATCTCCGCTATCTCCTCGCATCCGGTCGCGGCGCCCGGTTGCCGAGGCATGAAAATAAAATGCGTCCGCACTGTCTTGTGGCGGCCCATCTTGATGCCGGCGAAACGGAGGGGACGATCCATCTCGCCGCGGCGGTGGATATCCATGCGTTGCGCGATCAAATAGCCTCCCGGTTTCGTACGAACGACATCATCCGTTGGGACGCGCAACTTCAAAGAGTCGTCGCGCAGCGTGAAGAGCGGTTGGGCGAACTCCTCATCAGCAGCGGCGCGATTCCCGATCCCGATCCGGAAAAACTGCTCGCGGCCGCACTGGAGGGCGTTCGAAGCCTGGGCCTATCGGCGCTTCCATGGTCGCGCGAGGCGCGCGACTTTCAAACGCGCGTGCTGTCGCTGCAACAATGGTTGCCTCAAGAGAACTGGCCGGATCTGTCCGATCCCGCGCTGAGGGAGTCGCTCGAAGAATGGCTTGGGCCGTATCTCGGCGGCGTCACCCGCCGCGAACATTTCAATCGGCTGGACCTGCTCGCGATCCTGAAGGCGCGGCTGGATTGGGCGCTTCAACAACGTCTGGAGGAAGGCGCGCCGACGCATCTGGCCGTTCCCTCCGGATCGCGACTGCGGCTTGAATACCGGCCCGGCGAATCGCCGGTGCTGGCCGTGAAGCTTCAGGAGATGTTCGGACTGGCCGACACGCCGCGCGTCGCATGGGGAAAGGTGCCCGTGACGCTGCATCTTCTCTCCCCGGCCCGCCGTCCCATCCAAGTCACGCAGGATCTTCGCGGATTCTGGGAGCGGACCTATGCCGAGGTCAAGAAGGAATTAAAAGGCCGCTATCCCAAGCATCCCTGGCCCGATGATCCCTGGAAGGCCGTCCCGACCGCCCGCGCCAAACGGCATTCGCGTTAGTTGACATATTTTTTGAAGAGGATTATACAGACAGGGAAATGGAACACGCCTCATTGCTCGCCGCCGCCCGAACCCATCTCCGCGACACCATCACGCTGGCCCTCGGCCATACTCCCGACCGAAGAGCGCTTCTGGTGTATGATGAACAATCAAGCCTCGCAACGCTGGTTGCGGAGGGGTATCGCGCCATCCTGCCGGACGCCGCCGCGTTGAATTTCGATGAAGCGACGGCGGAGGAAATCCTGCGGGCCGTGGACGCGCTTTCGCCGAAGGACTTGGTGATCTTCGTCCAGTCAACCCGCTTCCGACTCAATGAATTTCGGTTTCGAATCGAGATCTTCAACCGCAACTTGAAAGTGATCGAGCATCCCCACCTTGCGCGGATCCGCGAAGAGGAGTTTTCAACATATATCGACGCCCTGGCATATGACCCGGCCTATTACCGCACCATCGGACCGGCGCTCAAGAAACGCCTCGACCGCACGCGTCATGTCAAGGTGATCTGTGAAGGGACCGAGCTCGTCTACGATACCCCCTTTGAAGATGCGAAATTGAACATCGGGGACTATTCCGGGATGAAGAACATCGGAGGACAGTTTCCGATCGGCGAGGTCTTCACCGAGCCGAAGGAAATCCGCAGCGTGAACGGGACGATCAAGCTTTTCGCGTTTGGCGATACCGATTTTTCAGTGAACGCGACCGAAAAACCATTTTCCGCAGCGATTGAACAGGGGATAATGGTCGCCGCGCCCGATGCGCCGGAGGCCTTCCACGTCGTGCTTGAGCAAATCCGCGCCGATGAGGGCGTGATATGGGTGCGAGAGTTGGGTTTCGGTCTGAACCGCGCGCTCACCCGTGAGCGGCGCGTGAGCGATATCGGCGCGTATGAGCGGATGCTCGGCGTCCATCTCTCCCTCGGCGCCAAGCATGCCATGTATACGAAGGCGGGGTTCCCCAAAAAGCACCGATTTCACGTGGATGTCTTCGCGGCCGCCGAGCGCGTGGAGGTGGATGACGAAACAATCCTTGAGGGGAAGAGGTATACGCTCGGATCACCGCGTTGACAACCGGCCGGCGGATATGATAGTTTGAAATCAGATAGAGGCGATGGGGTTCGCCGAAACCGTCCTGAAACGATTCTTCGGGACTGATGACCCCTACTCCAGTTAGAAAGCGAGTAGGGGTTTTTTGTTGCCCGATGAAAGCCTGCAACGATTAAATTTTCGCCGAAGGAAATCATCGACGTGGAAAACAATCTTCTGATCGCGATGACCTGGTTCATACTGGCGCTCGCGGCTTCTCTGATCTCGATACGGATCGGCGTCTCGGTCGCACTGGTCGAGATCCTGGTCGGCACACTGGGCGGGAACTTCATCGGCCTTCATCCCAACGACTGGATCAATGTGCTGGCCGGTTTCGGAAGCGTCGTGCTGACCTTCCTGGCCGGGGCTGAGCTGGACCCCAAGGTGCTTCGGCGAAAATGGAGGGAGAGCCTCGGGATCGGATTCGCCTCGTTCTTCGCGCCGTTTCTCGGCGCGATGGCCTACGCCTATTGGATCGCGGGCTGGTCGCCGGAGGCGTCCCAGATCGCGGGCATCGCGCTTTCGACCACTTCGGTGGCCGTGGTCTATGCCGTGATGATCGAGCGGGGGTATAATCAGACCGAGCTGGGTCAGGTGATTCTCGCGGCCTGCTTCATCACGGACCTGGGCACCGTGCTGGCGCTGGGACTGCTGTTTGCAAGCTACGATCGCTGGCTGCTGGTTTTTGTGGTTGTGCTGGCCCTCTCTCTTTGGCTTCTTCCGCGGACGACTCCATGGATCTTTGCCCGCATGAGAAGCCACATCAGCGAGCCGGAAACGAAATATCTTTTAGTCGTCCTGTTCGGCCTCGGGGCCCTGTCGATGGCCGCAAAGAGCGAGGCGGTGCTTCCGGCCTACCTCATCGGGATGGTTCTGGCGCCGGTCTTTCTTGCGAATCGTACGCTGGCTCAGCGGCTGCGCGTGATGACCTTCACTCTGCTGACCCCGTTTTATTTTCTGAAGGCCGGCGCCCTGGTGAATCTGCCGGCCGTCACGACCGGCGCGGCCTTGATCGGCGTCTTTCTGGCGGTGAAGATCGGTGCTAAATTTATCGGCGTCTGGCCGCTGACGCATTTTTTCCGCTTTGGGAGACGGGAAGGGATGTACACCACGCTGCTGATGTCCACGGGACTGACGTTCGGCACCATTTCCTCGCTGTACGGGCTGACGAATCATCTGATTGACCAGAGCCAGTACACGGTTCTCGTCACGGTCGTTATCCTCACCGCCGTCGTGCCGACCTTCTTCGCCGAACGCTGGTTTGATCCCAATGGAAAGACTGCAAACGAAGAGCAAGCATCCATGAAGTCACCCCAACAGAAACTTGAATCCGCCGCACCTGTCCTTAAAAAAGGAGAATCGTGATGTTTTCAAAAATCCTCGTTGCAGATGACGGCTCGGAGGGAGCGAAGAAAGCGCTGGGCGTTGCGATCGATCTGGCCAAGCGTTATCAGGCCGAGCTGCATACCCTCTCGGTGGAGGAACACCTGCCGCATTACGCCGCCACGGTCGGCGAGGTGGTGGAGGCGCACGCCGAGGCGGACGACTATTTTAAAAAGATCACGAAGGAGGCGAAGGCTATCGCAACCCAGCAGGGCGTCGCGCTTCATGCCCATGTCATGCCCGGTCATGAGGTCGAGACGGTCGTGACCTTTGCCAAGGAAAAGGGCTTCGATCTTTTGGTGATCGGTTTCATGGGCCATTCCAAAATCTTCGGCCGGATCTGGGGCAGCACCTCGCAAAATTTGACCCGATTGTCGCCCTGCACCGTCCTGGTGGTAAAGTAAGCTCCCAAAAGAGCGTCTTGTCAAATGTCCCCTGCCGTGCTATATTGTCCTACCGGTTTGACCCTATTGACACCCATGAAAACCAAAAGCGCGATACACCAGATTTCATCCGGCGGCGTGATTTTCCGCCAGGGCGGCGGTGGGATCGAGGTCGCACTGATCCGCAAAGCGCTCAAAGGCGGAAAAAGGATCTGGTGTCTTCCCAAGGGATGGGTCGAGCCCGGTGAAAGCCTGGAGGATGCGGCCGTCCGGGAGGTCCGTGAAGAGACCGGACTGGACGGTAAGATCCTCCGAAAGATCGGAGAGACCGCATACCATTTTTATTCCAAAGAAAGCCGGGCCAGGATCGACAAAACCGTCCATTTCTATTTGATGAACTATCTCCGGGGAAACACGGCCGATCACGATCAGGAGGTCGAAGCCGCGGCCTGGTTTCCGCTGGAGGAAGCCGAACCGCTCGTCGCCTACCCGACCGAGAAAGAAATCGTGCGGAAGGCCCGCGAACTTCTCACACTCGTTTAGGATTGCAATGCGAACAGGCGTGGTCGAAATCGTTATCGGGCTGGCGATCCTCGCAACCGGCTGCGTTTCATCCTCCATCCACCAAACCGCGCTGATGGACCTTTCGGAAACGCGAGACCGCCTCGACCGGGCCAAAGAGGAGAACGCCGCCCTGAGAGCGGATCTCGCGGCCCGGGACGCCGTTCTCCAGGATCTGCGCCGGCAGATCGCGGAGTTTCAGAGCACCGGGCACCTCCAGTCCGAGGATGCGGACCGGATGGCCAAGCGAAACCTCGAACTGTCGGGTGAAAATGCGAATCTCGCAAGCCAGAACCGGGATCTCTCCCGGATCCTGGAAGCGCGCAATCAGGAATTTCAAGAGCTGCGCGATCGCCTCGCGGAAGAAGCGAAGGCCAAGGAAGCGGAGGTCGCCCGTTTGAAATCCACCTATGACAAACTGGTCGGCGAGCTTCAGGAAGAGATCAAGAGGGGGGATATCACGGTCACCCGGGTGATGGACAAGCTTTCGGTGAATCTGGTCGAAAAAATCCTGTTTGATTCCGGAAGCGCCGAGATCAAACCCGAAGGCCTCAAGATCCTGGATCGCGTCGGCGGGATCTTGAAATCAGTCACGGACAAGCAGATCCGGATCGAGGGATACACCGACAACGTCCCCATCGGGTCCCGCCTGACGGAAACGTTCCCGACCAACTGGGAGCTGTCGGCCTCCCGTGCGGTCAACGTGGTTCGGTACCTGTCCGGCCCCGTCGGCGTCCCCTCCCGTCTGCTATCGGCCGCCGGTTTTGCGGACAATCGTCCCGTCGCATCAAATGAAACAAAGGAAGGCCGGTCTCAAAACCGGCGGATTGAGATCGTCCTTCTTCCGTCCGATATGGATCAAGTGCTTCAGGAACTCAAATCACCCTCACCTTCTCCCTGAGGAAACCATGCCGAACAAACGCCGAAACGCGAAAACCGTCAAGACTCCGAACAAACGCCAGGAAACACTGCGGGACATTCTCCTGAAGGCAAGGCAGGAGGTGACGCGCAATCTGGAGGAGCAGATGGGGCACCAACTCAATACCGATCTCCAGCAGCGCATCGACCATGTCCTGGACAGCGGTGATCAGGCGACGCTGGACATCGCGGAAGAGCTGGACCTGTCGCTTCTCGAGATGCGGAACAAAAATCTGAAGGCGATCAATGACGCGCTTCAACGCCTCAAAGAGGGAACCTACGGAATCTGCGAAGAATGCGGCAGTGAAATCCCGGAAAAGCGGCTGAGGGTGATGCCGTTTACTCCGTTTTGCGTCGCCTGCCAGGAAAAGCAGGAAACGCTTGAGAAGATCGACAAAGAGGAAGATCGCTTCAAGTAAACGAATCCCTCTATGAAAAAAATCATCCTCATCGTCATATTCCTCGTTCTGGGATGGCTCGGCTTCTCTTATGTCTCGGCCGCCTGGACGAGAGAGCAGTTCACCCAGGAGGTGGACTCTCTTCTTGCATCGCCGCGCGACCTCACCGAAACCGGCCTCCCCCCGCTGATCCTCAACAAGGCGGGCCAATTCGGGATCGAACTTCTTCCGGAGGACATCCGGATCGAGATCCTTTCGGCCGATCGAGAGACCACCACTTCAAGACTGCTCGAAAGCAAAGGATTTAAAACCGACACCCGAATCCTGACACTGCATATTCAGTATCGTCAGTCCGTCCTTGGAACTTCCCGCCTTTTCACCCTGGATCGCGAGCGGTCATTTACGGCCCAGATCGGCCCGTCAGCGCCGCGCCCGGATGAGCGGATGGAAGTTCCGGCCGAGTAGCCGGAAAGCCAAAATCATCAAAAAATCATGCCGTTGACAATCTTGCAGGCATTGATTACAATGAAAATTGAACGCTTCGACTCGCGCCTCACTGTGGATGCCGAGCGCAGTCGAACGGATCAAAATAGCGGGATGGTGTGTCCAAAATGCCCCCAGTCCAGTTGCCACAAACAAAAACCATTTTCAGTCACCGTCCCTACTCGCCCGGCGTCATCGATTCCCTCGTTGAATTGATCAAAGGTCAAACCGGCCCTTCCGGCTGGATCCTTCTGGCCGAGCACCAACAAAACCGCCTCCTCCTCTTCATCCTGCAGAACAGCCCTTATGCAGCCGCCCAACTCATCGGAGACCGGTTTAAGACTTTAACCCTCCGCGACTACTTTCAAACACTGTCCGGCCAGAATCAGCCCCTGTTGACGCTTCTGGCGACCAACCCGGTCCTCTTTAAATGCCTTCTGGTGACGGCTCAAAAACTCCCGACGACGACCGGGACGACCGATCTGCTCAATATCGACTCCCTCCTACAGCAAATCAAATCCTCGGGCAAGGAGGTCGTGGTCGCGCTGAACCGCGCCGAGGAGATCAACCTGTTTTACTTCGTGAAGGGAGCGCTCCAGGAAACCTTCTTTGCGAATCCCGGCCTGGTCTCCAAGGACAGCTCGGCCGAGGAGCAATTTCTCGAGTACGCCTATTCCGGAAAACCTGCGGCCCCGATCACCGTCCAGGCCTACTATGATGCCCAGGTGAAGCCCGCCGAGGATGCCGACCTGGCCTGGCAGGAATGGACCGGAGGGATCGTCGAATATTTTTTGAGGCCCCGTCCCGAGCTGGTCTTCCTCGCCGGCGGAGAATCGGTCGAAAAAAAGGTGATTGCGAAGAGCCGGTTTTTAATCGGTCGCAATCAGGAATCCGACCTCATGATCAACGACACGATCGCCTCCCGCGACCACGCCGTCATCCGTGAAAGCCGGGGCCGGTTCATGCTGGAGGATTTAAAAAGCCGGAACGGGACGATGATCAACGGCAAGAAGATCTCCACCGCCACGCTCGCGGACGGGGATGAGATCCGGATCGGCGATTGCCGGATCATGTTCGTCGAGAAATCGCAGGAGCCGTCCCGTAAAGAAAAAACCCGACTCGAACAGATGGATACCACCGTCATGAAGCTGGACGAGGCCCTGCTTCAGGAAGCCGCGGCCGCGATGGCGTCTTCATCGGTCCCGACGGGAAAACAGGCCGTCCTGAGCCTGGAAATGGTGGAGGGAAAATCGGTCGGGACGCGTTACCCCCTCAAGGATAAAACGGTCATCGGACGTTCCAAAACCGACGTCAATACAAACGATCCCAAGACGTCCCGCCACCATGCCGCCATCGAGCGAAAAGAGGACGGATACTACTACATCGACTTGAAAAGCACCAACGGCAGTTTCATCAACGGCCAGGAAGTCCGCACCCGGCGCCTCGCCGTGGGAGATGTCATCAAAATCGGTGATTCGGCGTTCAAGGTCATCGAGGTCCCTCCGTGACCGGACCGCTCCCACAGGCCGCATGGCTGCTGCGAACCGTCAGCCTGCAGGTCGATCAGGAACAGATCAACTCTATTCTGGACCGCCTGAAGAACATTCTTGCCGTCGCCCAGGAAACCCTTCAAACCTTCGACAAAACCACCGTGGCCGGCCTGATCATCGCGCTGGTCGTCATGATCGTGGTCGTCCGGATGCTTCAGAAGCTTTTCAGCGGCTCCGTCGGAGCCGGTCGTTTGGAAACCGGCGCAATCCGAAAGGACGCCAAACGGGCGAAGCGGGAGGGAAATTTCATCCGGGCCGGCGAGCTCTACGAGCTATCGGAAGATTTTGATGACGCGATCAAGATGTATCGCGAGGGACAGGCGTATGGACCGCTGGGCCGCTTGTATGAACGGCAGAAGAACTGGGTCCTCGCCGCCGGCGCCTATGAAAGCGCCCGCGACCACGAACGGGCCGGGGGAATGTACCAGCGGGCCGGTCAGTACGGCAAGGCCGCCGAAGTCCTCCTGGCCGGGAACAAGGAGCTGATGGCGGCCGAACTGTTTGAGAAGGCCCGGAACTTCGGGGAGGCCGCCCGTCTCTATGAAAAATCCGGCTACCTGCAGAAAGCGGCCGGCTGTTATGAACGGACGCAGAATTACGCCAAGGCCGCCGACCTTTTTGAAAAAAATTTCCTTCAAGAAAACGTCCGAATGAAGGCTTCCCTGTCCACCGCGGAGCAGAAACAGGCCGTGACTGCATTCGCTCAACAAAGCGGCCGGTTGTACCTCAAGGCCGCCGATCCGGCGAAAGCGGCCCGAATTTTCTCCATGGGCGGTTATCTGGGCGATGCCGCCCAGGCCTACATTGCCATGAAGGATTACCCAAAAGCGGCCGACCTCTACTACGAGGGGAAACAGTATCTCAAAGCGGCCGAACTGTACAAACAGATCGGAAACACAAAAAAAGCCTTCACCGTCAGCGCCGAAATGTACCTCGATGAGCGGAACTATCTCGAAGCCGCCCGGATGTTCGAAAAAGCCGAGGATTTTCTCCAGGCCGGCGACCTGTACGAGAAGGCCGGGCAGATCAAAAAGGCCGGCGAGATGGCGATGAAGGGAGGCGATTTCGCCCGGGCCAATGAGATCTTTATCTCAAGCGGCGACCCGTTGATGGCCGCGCAGGCCCTGGAAAAAGCCAAACGGTTCAAGGAAGCGGCGGAGCTTTATCTCAAGGCCGGCGCGTTTGAAGTGGCCGCCCGTCTGCTCGAGGAGAGCGGTGATTATTACGAGGCCGGGATGATCTTTCATAAGCTGGGCCGGCTGGAAGACACCGTGGCCTTCCTCCAAAAGGTGGATGCCCAGTCGGAAAATTATTATGCCGCGTCCCTCGTCCTCGGACAGATTTTCATGGACCGGGGCATGCTGGACGCCGCGCGTGAACGATACAAGAAACTGATCAGCAAGCGGGACATCGGGCCACAAACGGTCGAGCCTTATTACAACCTCGCCCTGATTTACGAAAAAAACCGCGAATACCAGAATGCACTGCTTCTGTTCGAAAAGACCCTGGCCGAGAATTACAACTACAAGGATGTCCAAAGCCATATCGAACGGGTCAAGGAAGGCCTCCGCCAGGAAAAGGCGCTGGCCGAAAGCCGGAAGACCACCGATTCCAGCGGACCGAAAGGACGGTACAAGCTGTCCAAAAAACTGGGCCAGGGCGGAATGGGCGTCGTCTATCTCGCGGAGGACACGGTCTTAAACCGGGTCGTCGCATACAAAGTGCTTCCCCCCAGCGTGAAAGACAATCCGCAGGTCCTTGAAAATTTTCTCCAGGAGGCCCGCGTCGCGGCCGCCATCAACCACCCGAACATCGTGACGATCTACGATACCGGCTCCGAAGGGGTCGAGCCCTACATCGTCATGGAATTCGTGGACGGAATCAGCCTGAAAGAACTGCTGGAAAAAAACCCGTCGGTTCCGATCGCCGATCTCGTGGCCATCAGCAAACAGATCTGCCAGGGGCTGGAATACGCGCACAACAAGAACGTCATCCACCGGGACATCAAACCGGCCAACATCATGCTCAACAAAGACAACATGGTCAAGATCATGGATTTCGGTCTGGCCAAAATATTATCCGCGACCGAGGCGGAAGGCACCGGCGTGAAGGGCACGCCGCTGTATATGTCCCCGGAGCAGATCCAGGGAAAACGGGTGGACCATCGGACGGATCTCTACTCGCTGGGCTGCACCCTCTACCGCCTGGCGACCGGCCGGCCGCCGTTTATCGAAGGCGATGTCTACTATCACCACTTGAACACCCCTCCGGCGCCCCCGCGATCCCTGAATCCCAAGATCCCCGAAACCCTCGACCGGATCATTCTGAAATGTCTTGCCAAAGATCCCGATCAGCGATATCAGCGTGCCAGGGACATTCTCGCGGATCTCGAAGCGAAGGGGTAATCCTGCTCTCATGACCGGATTCATCCATAAAGTGTCACGGCCGCTTTTTTGTCGGCGGCCGCCCCTTTTTTCTTTTTAGGGGTCACCGACTTGGCTTCTCCCCGCACCGTCAGGACCGGACAGGAAGACATCCGGACCACTTTTTCGGCCACGCTTCCCAGCAGGAGATGCTCCACCCCGGTCCGTCCGTGGGTTCCCATCACGATCAGGCCGGCCTTCGCGCGGACGGCTTTCTGCAAAATCTCGCGGTGGGCCGGCCCCGTCAGAAGATCCGTTTCCACCGACACCCCCTGCCGAGCCAGTTTCTTCGCGGCCTGATCGAGCAGCGGTTTCGCGATCGCTTTAAGGGTGGTGTAATGGTCCACCAGGTTGAAGGTCTCGGTCATGGAATAGGTGTACGGCTCGATGACATGGACCAGGAGGATGCGGGCCTTGAAGATTCGGGCCAGGGTCGCCGCGTACTGCATCGCCTCGTCCGAGCCGTCTGAAAAGTCCGTGGGCGTGAGAATCGTTTTGAGCGGTTTCATCGAAGCCTCCTTTCTCCGTCGTTCCCTGAATTATTCGATCTGGTGAAGCTTGATCATGTTCGTCGGCCCTTTTTGCCGGATCGGAAAACCGAAGACGATGACGAAACGATCTTTTTGCCGGGCCAGGCCTTCGTCCATCAGGATGCGCTCCACTTCGGTGATCAAGCGGTCCGCCTCGTCGATCGGCGGCATAAACCTCGGCTCGACCCCCCAATAAAGCGCCATCCGGTTCCGGACCGCTTCGGAGGAGGCAAACGCGACGATCGGCACCGCGGGGCGGAACTTGGAGATCAGCCGGGCCGTGGAACCGGACTGGGTGAAGGCCACGATCGCCTTTGCCCCGATCTCCATCGCCGCATGGGCCGCGGCCTCGCACGAGGCCTCCGGCAGGGAACCGGCGCCGTGCCGTTCCTCCTTTCGGATCCGGCGCCACTGGATCGAACGCGACTCGGCCGACTCCACAATACGGTGCATCATCGAAACCGCCTCGACCGGAAAAAGGCCGATCGAGGTCTCGGCCGACAGCATGACGGCGTCCGTTCCGTCGAAAACGGCGTTCGCCACATCCGATGCCTCGGCCCGGGTGGGGCGCGGGTTATGGGTCATGGATTCCAGCATCTGCGTGGCCGTAATGACGATGACATTGTTCCGATTGGCCTTCTCAATAATCTCCTTCTGAACCAGCGGAACCTCTTCGGGCTCCATTTCAATCCCCAGATCCCCGCGGGCGATCATCACCCCGTCCGCGACCTCCAAAATCGAGTCGAGCCGCCGCACCGCCTTGGGTGTCTCAAGTTTGGCGATGACGGACACCGGTTGCCGATCGCCTTTCATGAGTTGTTTCGCGGCCTGGACATCCTCCGGACCTTGGACAAACGAGACGGCGATGTAATCCACGCCCTGATCCAATCCGAACGCGATATCGTCCCGATCCTTCTCCGTCAGGGATTCACGATGGAAGTCCACCCCCGGAAGGTTCACGCCTTTATGATCGGACAGGGTCCCGCCATCCACCACGTCACAGATCAGGTCCGTATCGGTCGCCTCCGTCACCCGAAGCTGGATCAACCCATCCGCGATGAAGATGCGGTTGGAGGGCCTCGCCTCCTTGATCAGGGCGGGGTCGTTGACCGAAACCTGCCGTTGATCGCCCGGCACGGGCCGGGACGTCAGGGTAAACCGATCCCCCCGGCGGACCGAAACCGTCCCGTCCCGGAATATCCCGAGCCGGATGCGCGGCCCCTGTAAATCCTGAAGGATCGCGATCGGTTTTCCAATCTGTTTGGACGCATCGCGGATGAAGCCGATCGTCTCGGCGTGCTCGCCGTGCGTCCCGTGGGAAAAATTCAGACGGAACATATCCGCTCCGGCGAGGATGAGTTCGGCGATCTTCCCGGCCGATCGTGTGGCGGAACCGATGGTGCAGACGATTTTGGCGCGACGCATGAAAATTCCTCTAGCGGTCATCCTCCCCTTTTCTCAACCACATCTCCCAGAGCGGGATCAGGAGCTGTGCCGCGAGGGCCGCCCCCATCAAGGCGCCCCCGATGATCACGGTGTAGGCGAAGACCGGCTGGTACTTTGTGAACCACCAGGAGCCGATGTCCATCCAGATCGCAATGAACGGAAGCGCGATGATCGCCAGCCTCAAATATTGATTGACCTCGCTCAACGCAAAGATCATCCCGGTCAACAGGAAAATGAAACTCATCCCGAACAGATGGATATGGGTCACGCGGGAAAGCGCGCGGATGGACTGGCCCAGGTCCAGCTCAGCCAGCCGGACGACATCCTCGTAGGTCGTCAAAGGGGCGACGGCATATCCCGAATCCTTGCTGTGACAGGAGACGCAGTTCTTCTCAAACAGCGGCCGGATATTCTCATATCCCTCCTCGGTCGCGCCGGCCCGGATCCACTTCACCACCTCGGCCTTTTCGGCCGGATCGATCATCTCGGCCATCACGCCGTTGAGCGCGGCCTCCAGACGGGTATTGCCGCGGTTGCCGTAATACTTGACGATCGTCGCCTCGACCAGGCCCAGGCCCATCTTCCGGTGCGGTTCCACCTCCAGGAGAAACAGGTAAACCAGCGCAAAAAGATAACCCAGCCCGATGGTCAGAAGAAAAAAGCTGAACAGCCACCGAAACGTCAGCGGCAAACCGCGGAGCGTCAGCCGCCTGCGGTTGACGGTCGATTCGTTGGGATTCATACGTCCGATCTCGGACCGAGCATCTCCGTCCTCCATCGTCTACTTGGCCGAATCGTCCTTCTTCTCCTCCGCTTTTTCTTCTTTCATCATCCCCTTGCCCTTCATCATTTCCTGGTGCTGTTTCATCATCTCGTCCATCTGTTTCATCATCTCGTCCATTTTCTGTTTTGTGGGAGGGTCCTGGGCCATCCCCTTCATGCTCTCCATCATCCCGTGCATCATCCCCATCATCTCGTGCATCATCCCGCCCATCATGTCACGTTTCATTCTCTTCTGGTCCCGGTCCATCTTCTTCGTCTGGTCGCCCTTCATCATCCCGTCGCCCCCCATTTGAGCCGAGGCCGCGGAACCGATCAGAAGGATCGCCGCGAGCAGACAAGCCCCCATCGTTTTGATCTTCATTTTTATCCCCTCCGGTTTGTTTTTGGATCATCCATCTTAGTCCATCCGTCCCGCGGTTACAAGAGCATTATGACGATACCGTCTCTTTCCGGATAAACCGCTTGCGGAATTCTTCCAGGACCAGCATTCCGGCGGCGAAGGGAATCATAAAAAGCCAGACCTCCGGCACAATCGGGGCCGTGCCGAAAATCTGATTCCCCCACGGCGTGTAATCAATCAGCAGGATCAAACCGATCTCGGCCGCGATCCCCCACAGGATGAACGGGTTGCTGAAGAACCCGAAAGAGAATACCGATTCGTGATCACTCCGGCATAAAAAGACGTTCACGACCTGCATCACGATGATCGCGGAGAGACAGGCCGTCGTGGCCTGTAAATAAAGGGGATCATTCCAGGCCAGCGCCTGTCCGAATTGCCACCCGCCCCGGTGAAGAACAAAGAGGAAGGCCGCCATGGCTGCAACGGCCTCCAAGACCCCCAAAAAAAGATACGCCCGAAAGATCAGCGCCCGGTTCCACAGACGCTCCTTGGAAGAACGGGGCGGCCTCTTCATCAGCCCGGGCTCGGGCTTCTCCACCCCCAGTGCGAGGGCCGGCAGCATGTCCGTTCCCAAATCCACCGCCAGGATCTGTATGATCGTCAGGGCCAATGGCAACTTGACCAGCGCAAAGGCCAGGTACGGCGCCAGCTCGGGAATGTTGGAGGTCAGAATATAGGTGAGAAATTTCCGGATATTGGAAAAGACGGCGCGGCCTTCTTCAATCGCGCCGACGATGCTGGCGAAGTTGTCGTCCAGAAGGATCATATCGGACGCTTCCCGCGCCACATCCGTTCCCGTGATTCCCATCGCAATCCCGATATCGGCCCGCTTCAGCGCCGGCGCATCGTTCACCCCGTCTCCCGTGACGGCCACGACTTCCTTCTTGCGTTTCAAGGCCTCGACGATCCGCATCTTCTGATCCGCGCCGACGCGGGCGAAAATAATCTCAGGAGCATCCAGGGCCAACTGGAGCTGGGCGGGGGAAAGCCGCTGGAGCTGATCCCCGGTAATGATCGTCGGCAACGCGGATTTGACCAGACCGATCTCGCGTGCGACGGCCAACGCGGTATGGGGATGGTCACCGGTCACCATGATCACCTTGATCCCGGCCTCTTCGCATTTCCGAATCGCGCCGGGCACCTCCGGGCGGGGAGGGTCCTCAAGCCCCACGAGCCCGGTCAGGATCATCTCTTCCTCCAGATGGAGACGGTCATGCCCCTCTGAAACGGGACGGCAGGCAAAGGCCAGAACCCTCAAGCCACCGGTCGCCATCGTCTCCTCGGCGCGTAGGAAGCCGTCTTTCAAATCCGGGGTGAGGGGTTGAATATCTCCATTCCGCAGAACCCGACGGCAGAGCGGAAGAACCGTTTCCAGCGCGCCTTTTGTATAAAGAACCGATCCGGGAGATTTCTTATGAAGAACGGAAAGCCTTTTTCGATCCGAATCGAACGGAACTTCGTCCAACCGAGGATAGTCCTCAAGAACCGGGATCGCCTTTTTGGCCATCTCGACCAAAGCGACCTCCATGGGATCCCCCGACAGTTCCTCCCTTCCATCTTTTTCGATCTTTTTGAGGTTGTGGCAGAAGAGCGCTGTTTCAAAAAATTGTCGGTGGGTATCCTGTAGGGGCGCACGGCCGTGCGCCCCTACATCGGAAGGAACATAAAACCGATCATCGAGATAAAGCCTTTTCACCGCCATACGATTCATTGTGATCGTACCCGTTTTATCGGTACAGATCACCGTGGCCGATCCCAATGTTTCCACGGACGGGAGATGTCGGATCAAGGCGTTTCGTTTCGCCATTCGTTGAGAGCCCATCGCCAGGGCCAGGGTGACGGTCGGAAGCAGTCCCTCGGGAACATTGGCGACAATGATGCCGATCGCAAAGATGAAGTTCTGCCAGAACGAGAGTCCGAGGGCCTGCCCGATAAAAAAGAAAGCAACGCCCAGGCCCGTCGCCAGCAGGGCCACCATGCGGCTCAGGCGAATGATCTCCTTCTGGAGGGGGGATGGGACTTCTCCCTGGGTCTGGGTCAGGTGGGCGATCCTGCCGAACTCGGTATGCATCCCGGTGGCAAAAACCAGGGCCCGGGCCTGGCCCGAGACAACCGAGGTGCCGGCCAGCAGAATGTTTTTGCTCCGGATCAGTTCTTCTCTATCGCTGGGATGGATCTCCCGGGCCTTCGGCAACGATTCGCCGGTGATCGTGGCATTGTTCACACGGACCCCGAAACCCTGGACCAACCGGCAGTCGGCCGGAATCGCATCCCCTTCCGCCAGAAGAATCAGGTCGCCGGGGACCAACGCCGCCGCCGGGACCTGGATCACCTTGCCGTTTCGGAGCGCCTTGACCTGATGGGGAAGAATCTTTTGAAGGGCCGCAATCGCCTTCTCGGCCCGATATTCCTGCCAGAACGAGAACAATCCGTTGATCAGGATCACGCCCAGGATCGCAAAGCCCAGCGTCATCATCCCTTTTCCCGGATCATTCCATTCGGCTATAAAGGCCAGACCTGCCGCGAGTAAGAGGATCACGGCAAAAAAATGGGTGAAGCCCTTCAAAAAACGGAGGATCAGAGGCTCCGCCCGTATTTTCTCGACGCGATTCGGACCGAACTCCGTCAACCGCCGGGCCGCCTCCTCCGTCGAAAGGCCTTCGGGACCGCTGTGGAGACTCTGAAGGGCCTCCTCCACTGTGAGATGATGAATTTTCATCGCCGTCACTCAGACTCATAATGCAGTCGCAGAAAATGCGTCGCGCATGAGATGCACGGATCGTAATTGCGTATAGTTTGCTCGCACCGCAGTCCCAATTCTTCCTTGGACAGGCCGATATTCGACTGCACAAACCGCCGCAGATCGCTTTCGATCATCGCCTGATTCTGCGACGTCGGCGGAACGATCTTCGCTTCCTGAATGATCCCGTTCTCATCCACCCGGTAACGATGATACAGAATGCCGCGCGGGGCCTCGGTGCAGCCGGCGCCCGTTCCGGCACGGGGCCGGACCGGAACCGCCGGCGTCTCCGGCATTTCGTAGCCCCCAATGATTCGAAGCGCCTCGTCACAGGCATAGAGGATCTCGACGGATCGAACGACGACGCTGCGGAAGGGATTGCGACAGACCGGTGAAAGGCCGGCCGACCGGGCCGCCTCCTGCGCGAGCGGCGAGAGCCGGTCAAAGTTGAGGCTGTAACGGGCCATCGGGCCGACCAAATAGCCGCCCTGCCCGTCCGGCAGGCGGGCCCGGTTCTTGAACCGGGAATGCATCGCATGGCTGTGCGGCACCTGTTCCTCGATGAACTCATTCTCGTAGTCCCGCGTCGAAATCGTCAGACCCCGGTTCGAAACAAGACGGCCTTCGTTAAACGGATATTCGAAGGGATGGCGCAGCGATACGAATTCATAGTCCTGTTCGAATTCCGGGAACGGCAGCACGGCGGTCCACCGAACCAATTCAAGAGCGGCGTCCCGCGCCCACTTGAGCCGCTCCGAAAGCGGGGCGAGCTCGCGTTTTGTCGGAACTTTATAGAACCCGCCGACACGGACATTGATCGGGTGGACTTCCCGCCCGCCGAGAAGCGCGATGATTTCGTTCCCCGCCTCCTTCAGCCGGAGTCCCCGCTCGACGACCCCGGGATGGTCCTTCGCCATTTTGAAGCCGTCGGGATAGCCCAGAAAGTCCGGGGCGTGAAGCATGACGACATGAAGCGCATGACTTTCGATCCACTCGCCGCAGTAGATCAGACGGCGAAGCGCGCGGAGCGGACCCCCCACCTCGATGCCGAAGGCGTCCTCCATCGCATGGACCGCGCTCATCTGGTAGGCGACCGGACAGATGCCGCAGATCCGGGCCGTGATGTCGGGGGCCTCGGAAAAGGACCGCCCCCGCAGCAGCGCCTCGAAAAAGCGCGGCGGCTCAAAGATCTCCAGCCGGACATCCACGACCGTGCCGCCCTTGATCTTCAGATAGAGCCCGCCCTCGCCCTCGACACGGGCGAGGCCGCCCACCTTAATCGTTCCGTTTTTCATGCTTTTCACTTTCTTTGCGAAACGCCTCGGCATGGGCGTTGACGCCGCGAAAGACTTGCATGATTTCCCGTTCACCCGCGCCGAGACGGCTCCATCCCCGGCTCAACGCGGCCGTGTTCGGCGTCTCCTTCGGGCCGAAGCAGCCGTAACAGCCGCGGTCATACGACGGACAGATCGCGCCGCAGCCGGCATGGGTGACGGGGCCGAGGCAGGGCGTGCCGTGCGCCACCATTACACAGACATTTCCTTTGAGTTTGCATTCGATGCAGACGCTGTGGGCCGGCACATTCGGCCTGCGTCCGTTCAGCAGGGCGACGATCACTTCAAGCAATTGCCGTTTGTCGATGGGGCAACCGCGGAGTTCGAAATCCACGGGAACGTGATCCGCGATCGGCGTGGAGGTCTCGAGCGTCTCGATATAGTCCGGACGGGCATAAACGATCGAAACAAATTCCTTGACGTCCTTGAAATTCCGGAGTGCCTGGATGCCGCCGGCCGTCGCGCATGCGCCGATCGTAATGAGGACCTTTGATGCGCGGCGGACTTGCTGAATACGCTTGAGATCCTGCGGCGTCGTAATCGAGCCCTCCACCAACGAAAGATCATACGGACCCTTCACCACCGCGCGAGAGGCCTCGAGAAAATGGGCGATCTCGACCCGTTCGACCAGGGCCGGCAGCTCGTCCGTGCAATTGAGAAGACTCAACTGGCAGCCGTCGCAGGAGGCGAATTTCCAGACGGCAAGTTTCGGCTTTTGATTTTTCCTCATCTCAAATCTCGCTGGTTCCGAACCATTCCTTGATCCGATCGTACCGGAGCACCGGCCCGTCCTTGCAGATGAAGGCCGGCCCGAACTGGCAATGCCCGCAGAAACCGACGGCGCATTTCATGTTTCGCTCCAATGACAGATAGATCCGGCCCTCGGCCAGTCCCTGCGCAAGCAGGTCCCGCACCGCATGCCGCATCATGGTCTCCGGACCGCACATCATCACGATGCTTCTATCGGGGTTGATGCGAACCTGCCGGAAAAGATTCGTGACCACGCCGACATTGTATTTCCATTCACGGTCCGGATGATCCACGGTAAGGTAAACCTCCGTATCCGGATGTTTCTGCCAGGCATGAAAGCGCGCGCGGTAGAGCAGATCCTTCGGGGTCTTGACCCCGTGGAAGATCTTGAGATTGCCGTAGCGGTCGCGCCGGTTGGCGACATAATTGATTACCGAGATGACGGGGGCGCAGCCCAGTCCGCCCGTGACGATCACGACATCCTTGCCCGCGGCCTCTTCCAACGGCCATGAGCTCCCGTAAGGCCCCCGGAGGCCGACCGTATCGCCTTTTTTCAGGCCGACGAGAGCGGCCGAGACCTTCCCGACGATGCGGATCGTGTGGTCCAGAACTCCCGATTCGTCCGGGTCCGAAACGATCGAGATCGGAACTTCCCCCGCCCCAAAGACATAGAGCATGTTGAACTGCCCCGACCGAAACCGATAGGATCGCCGGACCGCTTCATCCCGGAGGCGAAGACGCAACGTATGCACCCGCAGGGCCTCCCGGCGCTTCCCGATCACCTCCGCCGCATGGGGAATCCACAGGTTCATTTCTTTGTCTCCCGGATGGCGCGGACCTCTTCGGTGATGTCGATCGCGACGGGACACCACGTGATGCACCGGCCGCAGCCCACGCAGCCCGATGTCCCGAACTGATCGATCCACGTCGCCAGCTTGTGCGTCATCCATTGGCGGTAGCGCGACTTGACTGAGGGCCGGACGGTCCCGCCGTGGACATACGAGAAATCCGACGTGAAGCAGGAGTCCCACTTCCGCCAGCGCTCGGCATGCTCTCCGGTCAGGTCCGTCACGTCCTCCACCGTTGAACAAAAACAAGTCGGACAGACCATGGTGCAGTTTGCGCAGCTCAGACAGCGCGTCGCGACCTCATCCCATCGCGGGTGTTCCAGATTTTGATACAGCAGGTTTTTGATATCGGTCGTGTCCAGAGTGCGGCCCATTTGAGACGCCGTCGCCGCCACAATGCGCTCGACCGCCGCACGATCCTTCTCGGTCGCTTCGGTATGCGGCAGGTCGCGAAGCACCTCCGCGCCCCGTTCCGTACCGGCTTCGACCGTGAAGGTGTGCCGGCCGGACTCCAGAACCTCGGTCAGCGCGAGATCAAATCCGGCCGTCGCCCTGGGTCCTGTTTTCATCGAAACGCAGAAGCAGGTTCCGCCGGCCTGACC
>JACQHO010000050.1 GCA_016198945.1 Nitrospirota bacterium
GCCTGGCGCTGCATGTTGGATCCCATCAAGGCGCGGTTGGCATCGTCGTTCTCCAGGAATGGGATCAAGGCCGTTGCAACGCTGACGATCTGTTTGGGAGAAACATCCATGTACTCGACTTTCTCCGGCGCAACCGTCACGAAATCGTCCGCATGTCTGGCCGAGACGGTTTCGGAAATCAGCCGGCCCCGGCCATCGACTTTCGAATTGGCCTGGCCGATCATGTGACGCTCTCCATCAATGGCCGACAGGAATTCCACGTCGTCCGTCACACGGCTGCTTTTTACTTTTCGATACGGCGCCTCAATAAATCCGAACTCATTCACGCACGCGTACGTGGCCAGCGACGTGATCAAGCCGATATTTGGACCTTCCGGGGTTTCAATGGGGCAAATTCGGCCGTAATGCGAGGGATGAACGTCCCGCACTTCAAACCCCGCCCGCTCGCGGGTCAAGCCCCCCGGCCCCAGGGCTGAAAGTCGTCGCTTGTGGGTGATCTCGGCCAGCGGATTGGTTTGATCCATGAACTGGGAAAGCTGACTGCTTCCGAAGAATTCCTTGATGGCGGCCATGACGGGCTTGGCATTGATCAGATCATGCGGCAGAGCGGCCTCCAAGTCGAGCAGGTTCATGCGCTCCTTGATCGTCCGCTCCATCCGAACCAAACCGATCCTGAATTGATTCTCCAGCAATTCCCCGACGGATCGGACCCGCCGGTTGCCCAGGTGGTCGATATCATCAATCTCTCCCTTGCCCACCTTGAGATTGATCAGATACCGCACCAACTCGACGATGTCCTCGGATGTCAGAATCCGTTTCTCCAAGGAAACATTGAGGCCTAATTTCTTGTTGATTTTTAATCGGCCCACAGGAGAGAGATCATATCGCTTCGGGTTGAAGAACAGATTGTCAAACAAGGTTCTGGCCGTTTCCACGGTCGGGGATTCACCCGGCCTCAGGCGTTTGTAGATCTCCACCATGGCCTCCTCTTTGGAGCCCACTTCTTCCATGGACAGAGTGTCCCGGATCACCGGTGGAACGCTGATCGGATCTATATAGATACTCTTAAAACTCCCGAGATGGCTCCGCAGCAGTTTTTGCAGAACCTCTTCGGTTACTTCCTTATTCCGAGCCAGGAGAACCTCGCGTGTTTTTGGATCCGATAAATCTCCGACGGTCAAACGACCCACCAACTCCTCGTTCGGAATCGGTATCTCCTTGATGCCGATTTTTTTGATCCGATTGAGGATGACCCGGGTGATTTTCCCGCCCGCCTTAACGACGGTTTCCTTTGTTTTCTTATCGACGATATCGATGGGCGACTTGATGCCCACATGCATGTCGGCATCCAGTTTTCGAAAAAATTTCCCCTTTTGGATCTGGATCTCTTCAATGGGATAGTACATACGGTAGAGATCTTCCGTCGTGTACCCAAACGCCTTCAGAAGAATCGTCACCGGCATTTTTCGACGACGATCGATCCGGACATACAGGATATCCCGCGTATCAAACTCGAAATCAAGCCACGATCCCCGATAGGGAATGATCCGCGCCGAAAACAGCACTTTTCCGCTGGCGTGCGTCCGTCCCTTATCGTGCGTAAATGCCACACCCGGGGAACGGTGCAACTGGCTGACGACAACACGCTCGGTTCCATTAATGATGAACGTCCCCGTCTCGGTCATCAAGGGCAGCTCGCCCAGGTAAACTTCCGACTCCTTGCTTTCACGAATTTTTTTTGCTCCGCCCTTGGCTTCCTTGTCAAAGAGGTGAAGTCGCACCCGAATCTTCAACGGAGCCGCATAGTTCATGCCTCTTTCCAGACACTCCCGTACGCCATACTTGGGCAAACCAAGCGAGTAATCGACCAGCTCGATCATGGCCGTATCATTGTAATCCGTGATGGGAAAGACGCTGTTAAACGCCGCCTGAAGTCCTCGATCCTGGCGATGTTCCGGGGAGACTGGCATTTGCAGAAAACGCTCATAGGAACTTTTCTGAATGTCGATCAGATTCGGAATCTCGACTTTTGTCTGAATCTTTGAAAAGTCCTTCCGGTGTCTCAGGTTGTCCATTCCGCCCCCTAACGCTGTCGTCCTAATTGTCCGCATGTGAAACACTCCCTGCAGCAAGATCACTGCCGGGGATTGCCCGAAGCGAATTACTTGATTTCGACTTTCGCTCCGGCCTCTTCCAGTTTCTTTTTCATGGCATCCGCTTCCTCTTTGGCCACGCCGGTCTTCACCGCTTTCGGGGCGGCTTCGACCAGGTCCTTGGCTTCCTTGAGCCCAAGACTGGTCAATTCGCGGACTACTTTAATAATCTGGATCTTTTTATCCGCCGCGGCAGACGCCAGGACCACATCGAAACTCGTTTTCTCCTCAGCGGCCTGAGCAGCAGCCCCGCCCCCTCCGGCCGATGCCATGGCCATGGCCGGCATGGCCGCCGTAACGCCGAATTTCTCCTCCAGCGCCTTGACCAGCTCCGAAAGCTCCAGAACGGTCATGGTCTCAATCGCCTTGATTAAATCATCCTTTGAAAGCTTCACATCTGTTGCCGACTTTGTCATTTTCTACTCCTTTCCGGTTTTTTTACTTCTTGTCATTATGATATTACGATGCTGTCGATTTGTCCCGTATGGCCGACAATGCATAGACCAGTTTACGTAGAATGCCTTGAAGTCCGCCCACTAATCCGTACATCGGGGACTGCATACGGCTCATCAAATCCGCAATCAACACTTCCTTCTTGGGCAACGACGCGACCTTCTTCAACCCCGCGGCATCCAAGACCTGCCCTTCAACCATTCCGATCTTGACCTTGACCTTCTCCGTTCTTTTATCGACAAACTCTTTCAAGATCCTGGCCGGCGCCACCGGATCGCCATAACCAAACGTGACCGCAGTCGGCCCTTGAAAGGCATCCTGGGTTGCCTTCATGTTTGTTCCATCCGCCGCCCGCCGGGCCAGAGTATTTTTTACCACCTGAAGTTCGCCTTTTGCCCCCCTCAGCTTCTGGCGAAGCTCCGTCATCTCCGAAACCCCCAGCCCGTTGAACTCCATCAGGATGGCCACGGATGCGGTCGAAAATTTTTCATGAAGTTCAGTAATGAGCTGCTGCTTTTCTTCCCGTTTCATCTTCATACATCATCTCCAAATAAATAGATCGGGGGCCGGCGTCTTCCTGTTTAACCGAACATTTTAGCAACCGCCGGCGCATCTATTTTTACAGCGGGTCCCATCGTTGATGAAACGGCGATCCCCTGCAGATAGACACCCTTGGCCGTTGAAGGCTTCGCCTTGACGATCGATTCCAGCACAGCCGTCGCATTTTCAGCAAGCTTCAGCGGTTCAAATGAAACTTTCCCGACCGGGACATGGATGATACCGGCTTTTTCAACTTTGAATTCCACCCGTCCCTGCCGAACCTCGCGAATCGCCTTGGTCAGATCAAACGTGACCGTACCCGATTTGGGGTTCGGCATCAAGCCACGCGGGCCGAGAATCTTACCCAGTTTACCCACCGCGCCCATGAGATCGGGAGTCGCGATGACCCGGTCGAATTCCAGCCATCCTTTTGTAATTTTTTCCACAAGATCATCCGAACCCACGATGTCGGCGCCGGCCTCCCGGGCTTCTTTTTCCTTATCCCCTTTGGCAAAAACAGCCACCCGAATATTCTTGCCGGTTCCATGGGGAAGAAGGACCGATCCCCGAACCATCTGATCGGAATGCTTCGGATCCACCCCCAGTTGGATCGCCAAGTCCACCGTTTCATCAAACTTGGCAAACGCGGTCTTTTTGACGACTTGCATCGCTTCAGAGATCGCATAGGCCTTTGGTTCCACCTGCGATTTCGCTGACAGATATTTCTTCCCCATTTCCTCTCCCCCGAATGCTTTACAGCTTAGCCCTTGACGACTTGAATGCCCATGCTCAGAGCCGTTCCTTCAATAATATGGATGGCCCCTTGAAGATCCACCGCGTTGAGATCCGGCATTTTCAATTTGGCAATCTCTTCCACCTGTTGTTGCGTGACCTTTCCCACTTTATCTTTGTTCGGGACGGCCGACCCTTTGATTACGCCCGCGGCCTTCTTCAACAAATCCGAAGCGGGCGGCGTCTTCGTGATAAAGGTAAATGTCCGATCGGAATAGATCGTAATGATGACGGGAATGATCGATCCTTCTTGCTTCTGAGTCTTTGCATTAAACGCCTTGCAAAACTCCATGATGTTGACACCATGCTGCCCCAATGCGGGGCCGACCGGTGGAGCGGGGTTTGCCTTGCCCGCCGGGATTTGGAGCTTCACCATGCCTGTTACTTCTTTCGCCACAACATTCCCTCCTGTCTAATCCGCCAGCGCCGCACGGGACGGCCGGTTACTGCTATAATCGCTCAACCTGCAAGAACCCCAATTCAACCGGGGTGGATCGTCCAAAAATACTGACCAAAACCTTCACCTTGTTCTGATCGGCATGAACTTCATCAACGACACCGTTGAAACCCAGAAACGGCCCGTCAATAATCCGAACGGCATCCCCCTTCTGAAACTGGAGTTTTTCACGCGGCGCGGCCGTGCCGGCATCCAGTTGCTTGAGCAGTGTTTCAACTTCCGTCTCGGACAAAGGCGCCGGCTTGGCTTCGCCTCCCAAAAACCCCGTCACCTTTGGCGTATTTTTAATCATCTGCAAGGTTTCGTCGGTCATTTCCATTTCAATTAACACATACCCAGGAAAGAATTTTTTCGTGGAAACTCTTTTTTTGCCGTCCTTGATTTCTATCACTTCCTCGGTGGGCACCAAGACCTTGCTGATTTTCTCTTGAAGACCCAGGCTGCTGGCCTGTTCTTCGATCGTCGTTTTGACGCGCCCCTCAAACCCGGAATATGTATGGATGACATACCAATTTTTTGACATTGAGATCACCAAGTGAGCAACCCTATTGAATAATGAGGCGGACGGCCTTCACCAACACCATGTCCAGCAATGACAGGAAAACGCCTATGATCAACACCAGGACGATAACAACCGTGGTCGAGCCCATGGTCTCCGACCTCGTGGGGTATGACACTTTCTTCAATTCGCCTTTAACATCGTTTAAAAATTCAGAAACACGACCTAAAAAACCCCGCACTGCCCCCTCCTATTGTGCTCTTGAAACTTTGCCCAAAACCCCGGTCGGCAACTGGCAGGCCAGGAGGGATTCGAACCCCCAACCCGCGGTTTTGGAGACCGCTGCTCTA